>DAOVNN010000159.1 GCA_030630165.1 Candidatus Krumholzibacteriota bacterium | reverse complement strand
GCGATCATTATCGTGCGCTCCATGATCGGACGTTTCGTGCGGGGATCTATCAGCTAGGGGAACTCGATGAGAACGTCTGTCATCTCGTTGCCGCGCTCACCGCATCCGATGTATACGATGATGTCGGCGTCGCTCCACTTGGCAAGCGCGTGCTGGGTCATCGTCTTACCGGTACCGAATCCGCCCGGCACGACGACCGTGCCCCCCTTCGCTACGGGGAAAAGTGTATCGATGACCCTCTGCCCGGTGATCAGCGGAATGCTGAGAGGCACTCTCTCACCTGCCGGACGTCCCTTTCGCACGGGCCATCGCTGGGCGAGATGTACCTCGAAGCACTCGCCCTGGGTGTTCTCGGTCCTCGCCACGACGTCGGATACGGTGTACTCGCCCTCTTCGGCCACCCACGTGATCTCACCATTCACCAGGGGAGGAACGAGCACGCGGTGCTCTATCAGCTCGGTCTCCTGGACGGTGCCGACAGTCTCGCCGCCGGTGACTTCGTCGCCCACCGCAAGCGCGGGTGTATAGAACCAGCGCTTCTCCTTGTCGAGCGCCGACAAGTGGATACCCTTCTGGATATACTGGCCTGATGTGTCGCGGATCTTCTCGAGCGGGCGCTGGATGCCGTCGTAGATCGTTCCGATAAGACCCGGTCCGAGCTCGACCGACAGTGGAACGCCGGCAGAGTAGATATTGGTCCCTGGCGCGAGCCCCGTCGTATCCTCGTATACCTGTATTACGGCCCTCTCGCCATCGAGCTTGACGATCTCGCCGACGAGATGGTGCTCGCCCACCTCGACGAGATCGAGCATCTTCGCCTTCTCGACCCCGCGGGCATGGACCACCGGCCCTATTACCTTGTCGACCTGTCCGATTATCTCAAGCACTACCCGTCTCCCCGTCATCTTCCGAGTAGAAGACTTCGTCGAATATCGTCATCCTTATATCATCGCGGTATCTGAACATCCGCGCTTCGAACGTATTATCGTATATAACTTTACCGCCGGGGTGGCCGACGCGGGCCCCGCCCGACGAAGATTTCTCAAGCGGCCGCGCCTGAATAGAGCTCACCGGCGAAGACTCGGCCTCCATCTTCTCCTTCACGCTGGGAAAGACCTTCTCCTCGAGCAGGACGAGGTCTTTCTTGTCGACGTAGACGATGAACGATTTGCCCTCCAGCCCGAGGATCGCCTCGACTACCAGCTGCGTGAGGATATCGGGATAATCGTCAGACGACCGTATCCCGGCCAGCTCCTCCTGGACCTTCTTCGTGATTGCCCCGACGACCTCTTCGCGCGCCTTGAGCTTCGTGCGCCTGACCTCGATGTTGACGCTCGAAAGAAGGCGGCGGCTTTCAGTCTCGCCCCTATCTTTAGCGTCGCGCATGATCTTCCCGGTCGCCTCGTCGCGCTTCGCCTCGGCCTTGCCGAGTATGTCGGCGGCGGTGCTGCGTGCCTTGTCGAGGATCGAGGCGATCTCCCTGTCGCCGTCCTCCCTTATCTGCCCGCAGATCTTTTCTACCGATTCCTTGTCGACCACTGTGACCGCTCCCTGCCGCGCGCCTCGCGCGCTGCGCTATATCTTGATCCCCACCGCTGTGTTGACCAGCTCCCTGATCGATACCCTTCCTTCCACCGGGCCCTCGCGATCGGGGACCTCGATGATCAGGGGGAATGCATGTCCGAAAGTAAAATCCTCTATCTCGTCGCGGATCGAGTCGGCGATCCTCTCGGTGATGATTATAATGCCCTTGTCGCTCGACTCGAACGCCTTGGCAAGCGCCTCCCGGGCGCCCTCCGGCGATTCAACGGCCTCACCCTCGAGGCCGACGAGATTAAAACCCGTTACTGTGTTCTCGTCCGCTATGACGTAGAACTTCATCGCTCATTCTCTCCACGTTTCCCGATCCTGCGCCCCGTCAGATCTTGCCGAGGATCATGATCGAGATGATCAGTCCGTAGATCGCTATACCTTCGGCAAGACCTACATAGATCAGCGCCCTGGCGGCCAGCTCCGGCTTTTCACCGATGGCGCCGAGCGCCGCCGAGCCGACATATGCTACGGCCACGCCGGCTCCGATGCTGCCGATCGCCGTGGAGAATGCCGCGGCGGCGAATCCCCACATGATGATCTTCGCCTTCTCGGGCGAGTAGCTCTCAGTCACGGCCTGAACTGCGTGCGTGTCGGCGGCCTGCTGGCCGTGCACATGCACCGCAGTCGATATAAGCGTTATAAGAAGGACGATAAACACGGTGGAGAATATCGCCGTCGCCGACAACGTGATCCACCTTTTCATCTTCCTCCTGCGCTCCAGCTGCTCTGACATTCTGTGGGTCTCCTTTCACTCTTTCCGGCCCGGTTTCCCACCCAGGCCGATCGGTTTATACGCAGTCCCGCCACCCATGAAGAACTTGCCGAAGAACTCGTAGTACTCCAGCCGGATGGCCTGGATAGTGACGACCATTCCCTCGAGGGCGATGATCACGGCGTTGCCGATCAGGAATATCAGCGCCGCCCAGATCACTCCGCCGCTCTTCCCCTTGACGAGATCGACCATATTGAACACCGCAATGAACAGTCCGGCGTGCGCCAGTGCGAAGGCCGCGACGCGGATAAACGATACGGTGTTGCCGAGATATCCCGTGATGATCTCGATGACCTCGATCACAGATTCCATTATGTATGTGCCGATACCCGTCTCGAACCTCATCTTCCGCCTTCCAAAAATCGCCGCAAGCGGCTCCCTGAGGAAGAAGAGGAGAACAGGCAGCACGAGCCCGAACGCCACGAGCTGCAGCGGTACGGGCCTGTTCCTCATGAATATGGCCACCGCGCCTATACCGCACCAGTAAAGAATGGCGCTGATAAGCCCGGCATGATCGAAAAATGTACCTTTGAAGTCCCGCGCCCGGACCGCATTGATGATATTAAGCAGTATCCCGACCGAGATCATCCCCACGCCGAAGAATATGGCGAATTTGAAGAACCTCCCGATCTCGTGCATCGGGGAGAGCCAGAGGTGGGGTATCCATGTCTCGACGCCGAATATGCTCCCGTAGAGGAACCCGAAGACTATCGACGCGAGCCCGCAGTAGAATCCGAGCTTGCCGACCAGCGTGACTCCATCGCTCCTGCTGCTGCTCTTCCGGAAGCCGAGCAGCCATCCGATACCGCAGAGCACCAGCCCGTGCCCGACGTCGCCGAACATCATCCCGAACATGATCAGGAACGAGATGGCGACAAAAACGGTCGGATCTATGAACTTGTATTCGGGAAGGCCGTAGCTCGAGACAAGCATCTCGAACGGCCTGAAGAACCCGGGGTTCTTGAGCATGACGGGGACCTTCATGTCGCCGCCCTTTACGCCGATGATCTCTTCCGGCGGGATGATCTCGACGATGGCGCGCCCCCTGGCAGCCCTGAAGATCTCACCCTCGACCTCGCGTTTGCGATCGCTCGGCACCCAGCCTGAGAATATATATGTCTTGCGTGTTTTTTTAAGATAGCTCTTTACCTTGAGCAGCATCTCGGCTACCCGAAGCGACCTGTTGAACCCGGTCAGAATGGAGGCATACTCGCTGCTGACATCGGCGAGCTTCTCCTTCAGGCCGTCGATCTGTTCTTTGATCTTGTCTATCCGCTCCTCGAGCTCGCCTGTGACGAGGCCGGCTTCCTCCCTCGCCTCTTCGCCGGCTGGCATCTCGATATCATCGAATGCCGCGTCGCGCAGGATGCGCTTGAGCTTGAGCCTGTCTGTCTTGAGTCCGATGACAAGAACGAATTCCTTGCCGTCCCGCTGGGTAAGGGGGATAACGACAGCCGCGAGCGTTGCCGTCTTCTCGCGGATAAGCTCGAGGTTCTCGATGCTGACCTGACCGTACCGGACCTCGAGGAATGTGTAGGGAGCCTGCCCGGGGGGAAGGCCGAGCTCCGTCAGAGGCGAGACCTCGTTTAGGATGCCCTGCATCCTTTCGAGGTGTACCTCGAGCTCCTTGCGGCGAAGGACGAGCCCCTCGACCATCTTCTCCAGTTCCGTCACCTCGGTATCCATCTCGCCGAAATCGGCGATCGATGTCTCGAGAAGCTTCGTGTCCCCTTCCTCGAGCGGAAGTTCACGGATCGCGAGGTCCTTCATCAGGTCGTTGACCCTGTTGTACAGCCTGTCGATCCTGGAAGATGCCTTACCCGCCTCGAACTGGCCGAGCTGTTCGACCCACGGCTGGGCGTCGTCGAGCTGGACCAGATGGAGGATGCCGAGACGGACGATCGCTTTGGCGACGTCGTCGACCTCTGTCTCGAAGACCATCACGTTGATCTGATGCATCCGTTCGGGCGTAAACATTCTTTTCTCCGGCTCAGAAAGAGACCCTCAAATGGCTCTCGATAGCGGTGCGATCCATCTTGTAGACCTTGCCGTTCAATATCGTGATGATGTTGCGTACCTCCGTACGCTTCAGTATGAGGTACGACAGTACGGTCCCGATTGTAAAGGGAAAACCGCCCAGCGTCTTCTTCGCTTCGGCGATCTGATAATTCCAGAGGATGATCTCGAGCAGGTAAAGCTTGCTCAGCTCCTCGCCGCGCAGGAGTATCTCGGAAGCGTTCTTGAAAGAATTCTCCAGGGCGAGGCTGATGACCTCCTTTATAGACTCCGCCTTGAAGGACTGCCGCAGCCTGTCAGTCGTCATCCTGTACCCGCCGGGGATGTTGTATTCGAAGAGGTCCCCGGTCGGAACGTCATAGTAGAACTTCAGCCTGATCAGCCAGGCGAGGTTCTTCCGGTCGATCTCGAGACCGATGAGCTTGCGCGCTATCGCCTTGTCCCTCTTTCCGAGGGCGGTGACCTTTTCCTTCAACCTGCGGTAGTAGTCTATCTCGAGGTTTATCTCGACGGGGAAGAGTGTCTTCTTCTCCTTGTAATCGTCGAAAACAGCGTTGATAGCGGTAATGTAAGGGGTGCCGTACAGAAAGGAGACCGCTTCCTCGAGCGAGCCCGCCTCGGCGATAGCCTGGTAGGGAAGCGAGTGCGGAAGCTGCCTGCGCACCATGTACTTCATCTCTTCGAGGTCGCGGTTGCCCTCGCGGATCCTCAGCACCGTCTTGAGGTTCTCGATCTCGTACTTTTCGAGAAAGGTAGAGACGAGATCCCTCTCGGCGCCCTTCACGTCCTTGAGTAGCTCCGAGTGCCATTCGATCTCCCGCTCGAGGAGGAGGCGCTCGCCGACCCGCGCGTCGAACGCTATCTCGGGCTGCTCGAATATGTCCTCGTAGACAGTACCGGTGAGGGCCGAGTAGAACTCGGCGAGGTCGCGGGTATCGGCAAGCCGGTCGATCTGCTCGGGAGTCAGCAGGGTGCTGAGCCTCGCGCGGACCTTGGCGTTGACCAGAGAATACTTGCTTAAAGGTCTGAATATCATCGCGCTGTTCCCGTAACGGATGAGTGTGCCGTCAGGCTCCCTTGACGATGTCGAGCATCTTGAGCACGGCTTTATCGATATTGGCCGCCTTGCTGGCGAGAAGCTCTTCGCTCCCGCCCTTTACCGCGTCGACCTGGGCCTTCCGCTCGTCCTCAGCGTCCTTGCGGAATTTCGCGACGAGCTCCTGGGATTCCCTGATCGCGCTCTGGCGCCCCTTCTCGATGACGTCCCTCGACTGGCCCTCTGCCTCGCGCACGATCTTCTGCGCCTCGGCGCGGGCATTGTCGACCGCCTCGCGGACTTCCGTCTCGGTCTCCATGATCTGTTTGACTATCTCTTTCAAGACCGCTCCAAGTCATTGAAAAACAGCAAGTCCTGACAATGAATAATCGGGGAGTATAAAGGAGGCCGGGTGCAGTGTCAACCGGCGAAAGGGGCGGACAGCCTGATGAATTTCTCATCGTAGATCTTTGACATCTTTTTCCAGTCATACTTCCCGACGAATTCCCTGAGAGCAGTGTCAGCTGTCACCGGATGTTTCTCGATGAGAATCCTCAGGCGGGAGATCATATCTCCCAGATCTTTACAAAGAAACCTCTCCCGAAGGTCTTCAGACAGATGCTCCGGAAAGGCGAGGCGGTCCGGCAGCAGAGGAACGCAACCGCAGTGGATCGCCTGCACAGTGCTTGCGCCGAAAAAATCATGGTTCGAAGTCACGGGCAGGATGTCCGCGCGCCAGAGCCAGCGGGCATATTCCGCGAGGTCCTCCGCGTAACCAAATTGCACGATCCGCTCTCCCAGCTTCTTTTTCGCTTCATCAAAGATCGGCGGGTACTTCGAGAACGATTCGCCGAGTACGGCGACCTCGAACTCAAGACCTTCATCGGCGAGTGTGAACAGCGCCTTGAAGAAGTCATCAGGATTCTTGTCATACTCCCAGCGGTGGTTCCAGAGAATCAGCGGCGGAGATCCGGGATCGCGTTCAGTCATGTACGTGTCCAGAGCTACGAGATCGACACCAAGCGGAAGGATCGAGCTTCTGGCCAGGATCTCTCCTGCCGTTTCAGGTTCGTTGTAATCGGGAAATGCGGCGAGCAACCCGGACACTTCCGGGAGAAATGACGCCAGGTGATATGCCGAATTGAACAGCACAGCGTCGGCAGCAAGCGCCGAGGAATAGTTGATAAATCCATAGTGGACGTCGCGATTGAGGCCTGGATCGGGGTCATCTTCCGACCACGGATAGGAGAGCTGGTTCTCGTGAAAGTATATCGCGACCGGTGTCTTTGCCGTCTTCTCCCTCGTCAGCGCGAGAAAGGTCGTCAGGTCGAGCATGTCGGTAGCGAGGATCAGGTCGGGATCAAGATCGTTCTCG
>DAOVNN010000311.1 GCA_030630165.1 Candidatus Krumholzibacteriota bacterium | reverse complement strand
GCGAAGGTGCGTGGAGAGGTCGCTCCGGACATCGCCGAGCCCACCGAGGTAGATGATCCTCCTGACCCCGCGTTCCGCCGCGACCTCCGCGAAATATTCAGCCGCCTTCGCGTCCGCGCCGGCAAACTCTCCCGGACCGAGAAGCATCGAATGAATCAGATAGTAAGCGGTATCGACTCCCTCAAGCGCGGCCCCGAGACTTTCCCGATCGAGGGCGTCAGCGGTAACGACCTCGGCTCCGGGCCAGCGCTGCGTGATCTCGCCGGCGCCGCCTCTCACCATGGCCCGGACCCGGTATCCCCTGAGCATCAGCTCGGGCACCAGGCGTCCGCCGATATACCCTGAGGCGCCGGTTACGAGGACCGTCCCGACATCGTCCCGCGGCAAGGTCGGCAGGTCCGCACAGAACGGGGTGTCGCTCTCGGGGTGTCCGATCACCGTGCTGTCGTTATTCTGGGATTCCATCACATCCGGATGATATCATATCCCGCGTTGAATAGAGGTCACAATCACATCGACGGACACGGCATACCACGAATACCTGTGGTTCGAGGCGGATTATACCGGCCTGATCGCCCGGAAAGTGCCCGAACTGTAAACAAATTGTGACATTCCGCATATTATTTCTTGACATTTTCCATTATTTATAGTGTAATCTACCTATACTGCAATGGATGATTGATTGCGGTATCTCGCTAAATTCAGTTCGATTGAGCTACTTGATCAGGAGGGGATATGATGAAGAGCATCTGGTATCTTTGTCTTGTCGTACTGATCCTCACCCTGCCCAATGCATCCAGTGCAGACACGATCAACCGCACCGTCTCGGGCATGACCGACGGAGGACAGGCCGTCGCGTTCGATGTCATGATCGACTTCACCCAGACCGGCGGTGACTTCGGCGCCGGCACGGCGACCGCCACGGTCGTCATCACGCTGGAAAACGTATCCGGACTCTACCCGTATCAGGCTCCGCCCATGGGCAACCCCATGCTGACGGCCTTCTATTTCAACCTGCCTTCGGGCGCGACCGTCGTATACGCACAGGCGAGCGTCCTGGCAGGCTCCGTGATGCACAGCCTGGGAACGGATCTGGCCGGCACCTGGTACCCGGCCGGATGTACGGTACTCGGAAGCGACGAGATCCACACGGACTGGTATTCAATGTATGCCGGCTCGTCGAGCGGCGATTTCGGGACTTTCTCGTATTCGCTGGAGACCGTCTCCGGAGTCCTCGGGGGGATCGCGGACCCGGATGTCTTCTCGTCCTGCACACTGCTGGGCGACCTCTATTCCGACCTGGCTGTCACAGGTCCGGTAGCGTTCACGCTCTATCTCGGACAGCTGGGCATGCCCCTCGATATGGCCGAGGATTTCCTCGCGCTTTGCTCCGTCGCCCCCGGCGAGCGGCAGACGGCCGCCCTCGCAGGGAAGTTCATGGGAACCGACGAGTACGGCGAAGACAGCGGCATCATCGCCGACATCGGGTACTGTGAGCCGGTTGGCACACAGCTCGAGAGCTGGGGCAAGATCAAATCGATGTACCGTTGATCTGCCTGTAAAACGCCGCAACTGATCTTAATCAGGAGAGCGCCTTTCGCGGCGCTCTCCTGCTGTCTTACCCATAAAACACTTTTACCCGACCGGCGGTCTGTAGTATATTATCCCATCCGTCGGCGGCCGGCCGAATGCCGCCAGAGCATCCCTCAACCCCTTGACGGAGAGGATCTATGGAAAAAGCTGTAAAGCTCCTGAAGGACTCAAAGGCTGCAAGGTTCTCCGTGCTGTTCCTGATCAGCGTTCTGATGTTCGGAACGTACTGGTTCCAGGACGGTCTCGGACCCCTGAAGGCTTTGTTCGAGAGTCAGCTGGGATTCACAAGCTCCCAGTTCGGACTCCTCATCAGCTCGACTACATGGGCCAACCTGTTCCTGATGATCATCCTGGGAGGCATCGCCCTAGACCGCTGGGGCATCCGCAAGGTAGGTGTCATCCTCGCCGTTATCGCGACGATCGGCGCCTATGTCGTGTGGGCCGGCAGCATGGGCAAGTTCGGCACGAGCAAGAACCAGATGCTCTGGTCGATGGTCGTCGGACGAATACTCTTCGGAATAGGACTGGAGACGACGTGCGTGCTTATCAGCCGTACGATCGTCAAATGGTTCAAGGGGAAAGAGCTCGCGTTCGCTATGGGGATGAACATCGTGGTCGGAAGGCTCGGAAGCTTCATGGCCATCTCGTTCAGCCTCGATCTCGGCGGCGCAATGGGACCCAACGTTCTAAGCAATGCGCTGGTCATCTCGGCGTCGATCATCCTCGTCGGAACGCTGCTCTTTATCGCCTACCTCGGCCTCGACAAGAAACTCGATGCCCAGATAGCCAAGGCAGCAGGCGAAGATGCAGCAGTCGAAGACGACGAGTTCAAATTCAGCGATCTGGTGAAGCTGCTCACGGACCACTCGTTCATCTTCATATCGCTGCTCTGCGTAGCGTTCTATTCGGCAGTGTTCCCGTTTCTCCAGTACGCGCCGGATCTGCTGGTGAACAAGTTCGGATTTACATATGTTCTTCCCGACCTGTCGGGAATGTCGTTCTTCCAGAAGATAGGCGCTTACCTCACGAACGGACCGAAGGTGAGCGGGCTTATCCCGCTCGGAACGATCATCTTCACACCGATCTTCGGCCGTCTCGTCGACGCCAAGGGCAAGGCCGCCTCGCTGATGATCCTCGGTTCCATTCTTCTGATCTACGCGCACCTGACTCTTTCGGTGATGAACAACGTGATCCTCGGATACACCGGACTGTTCGCACTGGGTGTGGCGTTCTCGCTCGTACCCGCGGCGATGTGGCCCTCGGTCGCCAAGATCGTAGCCGAAAACAGGCTCGGAACGGCGTACGCAACGATGTTCACGATCCAGAACTACGGCCTGTCTCTCTTCTACTTCGGGATCGGCAAGGTGCTCGACATAGTCAATCCGACTACTGTCAGCCAGCTAGCAGCCGCCCGCGAGAAATTTGAGGCTGCGGAACTCAGCCCGGAACAGATCTCGACAGAGATCGACGCGATGCGGGCATCGGGAGAGATCGCGGCGTATAACTACACGATCCCGATCCTGATGCTTGTAGGACTGGGCATTGTATCGATCTATCTCGCCTTCCTGCTCAAGAAAGCGGACAAGAGGCAGAATTACGGACTGGAGCGGCCCTCGGGTCAGTAGCGTCCCGCCGTATATGAGATAAAGGAAGAGCCGCCCCGTCGCCGGGGCGGCTCTATTTATTCAAGGAGTGTGCTCGAAGTAACTGTCCGGCACCACGGGATGCAGCCGTCTCAGTTCTCTACGATCTTGAAGACGTGGTCGTGGGTCCTGACCCTGTCTTTTACCTTCAGGCCGACATCAGAGCCGACCGGGGCTTCTTCGACCGACTTGTGATCGACCTCCATAGAGGTGATCTTCTGCGTGAAGTCGGTAGTGTGACCCTTGAAGTGCAGGGTGTCGCCCACCTTGATCCCCTCGGCGGTCACCTCGATCGCGACGACATCGAT
>DAOVNN010000036.1 GCA_030630165.1 Candidatus Krumholzibacteriota bacterium | reverse complement strand
GCATGAATAAGGGCGCAGTAGTCGAGAAACTGCTGTCCGAGAATGGTGGAACCGCAGCCTACCTCGGTGACGACATGACAGATGAGGATGCGTTCCGGGCGATATCCGGCCGCGGCATGGGTATCCTGGTCAGTCCTGTCCTGAGGGAAACTGCTGCGGATGTATGGCTCACACCTCCCGAAGAGCTTATCTGGTTCCTCGAGAGATGGATCGAAAGTTGCGGTAAAAAAGATGAGTAACAACAGCCGGAAACTGATAATCGCATCGAACAGACTCCCCTTCGTCCTCGAGCGGGATGGCGACTCCTGGAAGCTTATACCCGGTTCGGGAGGGCTCGTCACTGCCATGGCCCCCGTGCTCAGGGATCGCGGAGGTACCTGGATCGGATGGCCCGGAATAGCGGGGAAGGTCGATATATCCGACCATTTAGCATCCGCCTCCACAAGCGCCGGATTCGACATGAAACCGGTCTATCTCGAAGAGGAGGATGTGAAGCAGTACTATATCGGTCTATCCAACGAGGTGCTCTGGCCCCTGTTCCATGACCTCCAGTCGTACTGCAACTTCAATCCTTCCTACTGGCAGGCGTACATCGACATAAATGCCCGTTTCGCCAGGGTGATCAGCGAGAACGCGGGGCCCGAAGATTTCATCTGGGTCCATGACTATCACCTTCTCGCAACAGCCAGCGAGTTGAAGAAACTGGGTATGCAGACCAGCATCGCATTTTTCCTTCACATTCCCTTCCCCCCCCTGGACATATTCGCCAAGCTCCCCTGGAGGACCGAGATCCTCCACTCGATGCTCGCCTACGACATCGTCGGATTCCAGACACTCAGGGACAGGAGAAATTTTCTTCAGTGCCTGCGCACATTTGTCGATGATATCTCGATCGAGGGAAAAGGACAGGTACTGACCGCAAGGTCCGGCGGCAGATCTATAAGAATCGGTTACTTCCCGATAAGCATCGATTACGACGAATTCTCACATATGGCTGAATCGCGTGAGGTGGCCGACGCTGCCTGGTACATCCATGAAGATATCCCCAAGGGAAAGATCGTTCTCGGCGTCGACAGGCTCGACTACACCAAAGGAATTCCCTACAGGTTCAGAGCCTTCGAGAAATTCCTCGAAGAACATCCAGACCTTCACAGAAAGATCACCCTGGTCCAGGTCGTGGTGCCGAGCAGACGCAACATCCCCGTATACGAGGATCTCAAGATAGAGATCGAACGGATGGTCGGCGAGATCAACGGAAGGTTCACCCGCTCTGGCTGGGTGCCCATCCATTACATCTTCAGATCTCTCAGCCGGCCGGAACTGCTCGGTTATTACAGAACAGCCGAGATCGCCCTGATCACTCCGCTCAAGGACGGCATGAACCTCGTCGCAAAGGAATACTGCGCTTCCAATATCGAACAGTCAGGCGTCCTGATCCTCAGCGAGTTCGCCGGCGCCGCGCCGCAGATGAAAAAAGGCGCCATCCTTGTCAATCCTTACAGTATCGAAGAGGTCTCCAAAGCCATCTTCGACGCATGGCGTATGGACCTCCGTGAGCGCCGCATGCGGATGAAAAAACTGCAGGGCTCAGTCGCTAAAAACGATATATACTGGTGGGTCAATTCGTTCCTCAACGTGTCGATCGATCGTAAACTCGACGATTTCCCCCCTGTCTGACAGATGCAGAAAGGCATTCAATGAAGGTCTGCTTCTTCTCTCCTGCCGCATACGGATACTTCAATCCGGACGGCGATAAATGGGCCGGAGGTGCGGAGACACAGCAGGTACTGATCGCGAGGCACATGGTCAGTCGGGGTATCGATGTATCTTTTATCGTAGGAGATTACGGGCAGGCCGATGTCGAGATCCACGAGGGGATCACAGTGATCAAATCGTTCGCTCCGTTCAAGGGCAACAGGAAACTTAGATTCCTGCCGGACATGCACAGGATCAGACGTGCCATGGAGATCGCCGATGCTGACGTCTACAACCAGAGATCCACATCTTTCTATACCGGCCAGCTCGCCTGGTTCGCATCGAGGATGGGAAAGGCCTTCACTTTCTCTATCGGCAGTGACTATAACTGCTATCGGGACTGTCTGGGGAGACTCGTCTGGCCGATACCCTATCTGTATCGTTACGGGGTCAGGAAAGCAGATGCCATAATCGCGCAGACGGAAAAACAACGAACTCTTCTTAACGCGAATTTCGACACTGATTCAGTTCTGATAAGAAATGGAATCGAGATCGATGAAGGATCTGCTCGAGCCGACAATAAACCCGCCTCAGGCAGACCGGAGATACTATGGGTCGGCAGCTTCCGCAGGCTGAAGAGACCGGAACTTCTGCTGGAACTTGCCCGCCGGGTCCCGGAAGCTGACTTCACGATGCTTGGCGGATTGAAGCTTGAGGAATCGTATGCGGCCGAGGTCATTCGTGAAGCAGAGACAATAGATAACCTGACCTTTGCCGGATTTATACATCCGAACGATATCGATGAGTATTACTGCCGCGCATACATATACGTAAACACTTCCTCACTCGAAGGCTTCCCAAACACCTACCTCCACTCCTGGCGCAACGGGCTTCCCGTGTTTACCATAGAGATCGATCCCGATTCGATCATCGCTGATAATAATATCGGCTTCAAGGCCGGCAACTTCGAGAGGCTCGTCACGGAGGTAAAATCAATCGTCGCGGATCCTGCGCGCAGAGAAGCGATGTCATCGCAGGCTCTAGATTATGTCAGGAAGTATCACGATATCCGGGAGAAGGGCGATCAGTACATTGAGCTCTTCGAGCGTCTTCAGAAAAGTTCCTCGTAGACTTCCACCGTCTTCGCGACAGATCTTTCGAGTGTAAAACGGTCCTCGTACCTCTTCCTTCCCGCTCCACCCATCTTTCCGATCAGGCCAGGTTCCTCTGAGACTCGGAGCACCGCTTCGGCGAGAGAATCCACATCCCCCGGCTTTGTAAGAATACCGGTAACGCCGTCCTCGACCTGTTCCGGAATCCCGAAGATCGCAGATGCAACCACAGGTCTGCCGGCTGCCATCGCCTCGAGTATTACATAGGGTGTCGCTTCGATCAGGGATGGAACGACGAGAATGTCCGAGCGCGCAATCAGCCCGGCCATGTCCTCGACCCGCCCGAGCAGGGATACTCTCCCGCCGTACTTTCCCGAAGCAAGCGCCTCTTCAAGTTCTCCGCGAAGCGGCCCTTCCCCCGCTATATCCAGCCGGATACGTTCGGGAAGCCGGTCCATTGCCGAAAGGAGCACCATGTGTCCCTTTCTCTCTTCGAGCGCTCCAGCTACGAGCAGATTTACCGGAGCATCAGAAGCTCTGCTCCCGGCGACATTGTAACCTGGATCGGGAGTACCATTGTATACGACCCTTACCTTTGCGGCGGGCACCCCGTGATTGTTCACTAGATGTGATCTGTTGTCCTCGCTGACAGTGATGAACCTTGAAACGCGGCCCATATGGATCGACCTGAGGAACTTTGCTTTCGCGAACGATCCGATCATCGGGAGATGCTCGGTCGTAACAATCCTTCCTGCACCCGACAGCCTTGCCAGTGATGCTGGCAGTCCGTATCCGCAATCGAAGGGTCCGGGCATGTTGATGTGGACTATATCGGGGCGCAGCCGCCTCATGATCCCCGAAAAGAGACTCGCGCCGCCCGCCGATGAAAGAGATTTCTCTTCCGTGGTCTCGTTCGATATGCCGGCGTTCGTCAGAGCCGCTCGTAACGACTCGAGGCCGGGTGAACCCGATGTAACAAGGACCGGTTCGTACCTTTCCCTGTCGAGCCCGCAGGCGAGAAGCTCAATATATTTTTCGGCGCCGCCGGCGTATGCGGCGCCTGATACGAATGCTATTCTTCTGCGGCCGTCAGCGTTCATGTCGCCAGTCTATTTCCTGATGGTGACTGTTCCTGCGTCGTATCCTGTATATGAATCCTCATTGAGAAAGTAATCCCTGATGTGTCTGTTCGAAACGTAAGCCCATCTTTGCACAGAGACCTTTACCTCATACTCCCCATCCGCCATCGCGTAAGGTATCCGGACACGGATCTCCTGACGCACCTTCTCGCCTTCCTTCCACATGTCAGGCTGCCTGCCGTTGCCGGTCAGTCTGCCCGAGACTGTGTGCCGGTAGAATTCCCCTCTTTTCCGTTCTACCCTCCGCCTGTACTGCTTACCATACCATTTCCTGTAGAAAGGGCCCTTCCTGAAGTCAGTGTCGAGCCTGACGGTCCAGTAGAATGGCAGCCCGAAATCAACCTCCCCCGTGCTTGTCCAGCACAGCGTGATGACCGCGGTATCCCCCTGAGAATACGAGGCTGCATCGATAGCGAATCCATCGAGTACAATCATCTCCCCGACCGGGATATTCAAATCACCCGAACATGTGTCTGCTTCACTCAGCGCGCGTCCGGAATCAGTAGACGGCGAGGGCTCAACAGCGAAAAGCCTCTTTGTGCCTCTTGAACGGATCTCCCTGAGAAAACTGTACGATCCCGCTCTCAGCAGGGAGCGCACCCCCGATTCCTGTGAGTTGACGCCGAAGAAATCATCCACTGCCGGAGGACCTGCGTCGATGAACAGGTATTCGGCGCCTCCTGCAAGGATGGATTCTTTGACGATCGAATCAGGGAACGATGGAGAAAAGATGTCTCTGGATCTCCTGATCTTTACGACTGCCGATGTATCTGCCGGCGAGCAGTGCTGATCCAGTATCACCGTCACAAAATGATCCGTAAAAGCGGATATGTAGTAGCTGGAACCCGGGTCGGCGGCGACTACCGAGCCTGGGGGAAGGGCGGAAAGGAAGTCCGCCAGCCCCTCCCCTCTTTTCTCTTCTCCGGAAGATCCGTCCCTGAGCGCTGATGACATCCTGCGAGGCAGGGAGGCCGCGGACGGCCTGAGAAATACGGCGGCAAAGAAGACGAATACCAGGGCTCCGATCAGATGCACCGATGCTCTTTTCTTCCAGCTCCCTTCACGACTCCCTGCTCTCCAGCTTCCGGTCAGAGCACCTCGTCCCGCTCCGGCGATGGTCTATCTGGCCCTGATAGACCATCGCCGGAGCGGCGTACAGGAGGCGATAGTGCATGTAACCCGCCACCATATCAAGAGGGGTCGCCGTGAGTGGATTGAGTACCAGGAGAGCGGGGACGATGAACAGAAACCACACCAGGCGCGACCGCCTGTAACCTGATGTCACTAGTGGAAACAGCGGGATCATCAGGACAGCAAAGAGAAACGGGAAACCCATACCTTTGATGAGTTCCACCGGATCGGTCATCCTCAGCCCCGCACCGATCTCCATCATCCCCTGCATGTGAGTGTGTATCATATTGGGCAGGTCAGGAAAATTTATCAACCTTACGGCGAGAGGAAGCGCGACGGCAGCGGAAACAAGAGGAATCGCTTTCCAGAACCGGCCAATCCATTCCCCTCCCAGGCGAGGTATCGAAACGTAGATCATAAGACCGAGCAGGAATACCCCGAGAATGGGAGCATATGACAGATGTATCGCTGTCCCGGTCGCCGCAGTCAAGGCTGCCAGACCGAGATCCCTCGCCTTCTGAGTCCTCATGTACCTGATCAGGAAGCCAGCCGTTCCCCAGAATATGATCTGAGCGATGTTCCGACTGTACGAGAGTTTAGTAAGCCACGCAAATCCATCGCCCCTGAAAAAGAGAAAAAGGAAAAGGACGGAGAGAGCCTTCACAGGAATTGAGCCCGAAAGCTCTCCGGCAAAGAACCAGAACACTACGATGGCAAAAAATGACAGGAAGGCAGGCATCATGGTCCACAGGATGTGAGGCTCCGTGTCAGCCAGCCATGCCCACAGGGATACGACCGGATGCCAGAGTCCCTTACGCGGATCGAAAGTCGTTCCATCTCCATCGATGTGGAATGAATCTCCCGGAAGGAGCCCGCCGCCACCAAGACTTCTCCTTATGAAACTGATATGATCGGGAGCGTCGGTCGACACCCCAAGCTGTCCGTTTCCGGCGAGGAGAGCGGCGCAGATCCCGAACAGGAGGATAAAGACGATCAGCATCGCCTTCTTTTCCCTCGCGGAATAATCTTCCCTGCGCGAGAACGATCCGACCAGATCAACGCCCCTTTCGTCCTCCCCTTTAACTGTGGCAATACCCCGGTACGCCAGTGCGATGATTATCGACGATACGTATGCCACGGCGATGAACGAGTATGTTATTCCCGGTATGAAACCGATGCAGACAAAAAGACAGGCGTACGCCGACCCGGCAAGGAAGATCCTGGAAATACCCTCAAAATCAGCCTTTGCCCCTCCGAACAGCAGATCCGAAAGAAGGATGCCCGGCAGTACCAGGAGAGTATAAAAGGCCAGCGTTATCCCGGCGAGTTCCGGCCCGGGCAGGACCTTCAGCCCGGTAAGAAGTGACAGCAGTACTATCGAAGTATTTGCGATGAGAAAAGTGGTTCGTCTGGTCAAGGACCCCCCTTCCCCCCTATTGACCGGAAAAGGTCCGGCCAACGAGGAATACGCCGAGGCAGATAACGAGGATGCCGATGAATCTCTGCACCGAGAAAGACTCGCCTAGCAGCGCCGGTGAGAGAATAGCGGTGAGCACGTATGAGAGGCTCACCATCGGAAAGGCCCAGCTCAACTCCGCTCGTGAAAGTATTACGATCCATAGCGCGGCACTGACGGCATAGGCGAAGAATCCACCGAGGACAAAACCGGATGTAGCTACGCGGGGAAGGTACTCGAAGAATCTCGACAATTCTATCTTTCCGATCTTGTTGATCCCCGCTTTCATCATGAACTGACCCGCAGTGTTCAAACATACGGTCATGATTATCAAAAGCATATTCTTCAGCATTTTCGCCTTCCCTATTTCTTCAAAGGAGTGAACCGCAGTTTCACCAGGTACAGCAGGTTTTCAAATCCATCTTTCCACTTGTTGAGTTTGACTTCTCCGACCCTCGGATGATAGTTCACCTGGTACTCATCGAACTTGATATCCGGGTGCCTGATCGCGTTGATCTTGATCTCCTCGCTCAGAGGCATGCCGTCACTCTTCAAATGAAGCTTCGGATAGATCTCGCTCCTGTATATCCACATGCCCGACTGCGAGTCCTTTATGGCCCGCATGAAGAGGATCAGGGTCACGAGGGTGAGTACACTGTTTCCAACCTTATTGGTGAAATTCATCGCCTCGGGGTCCTTCAGCGGGAACCTTGAAGCATTTACGAAATCGAGGCCGTTGTCGAGCAGGTAATCGATGCATTCCTCGATCTGTTCGACCGCATACGTCCCGTCCCCATCCATTGTTATTGTAATATCGCCGGTGACGGCCGGCAACCCCGCCTTGTAAGCCGCTCCATAACCTTTCCGTTTCTCGAAGACGATCCTCGCGCCCTTCTCCCTGGATACTTCCGCCGTCCGGTCGGTTGAATTGTTATCAACGACAACGACTTCGTCTATCGATTCAGGGAGAGAATCGATGACCAGGGCTATGCCTTCCTCTTCGTTGAAGCACGGGATAACGACGGATATTTTCTTGTCACGATACATTATTTTACCTTCTTCAGAGTATGGATACGATCTTCTCCTTCAGCGGGATAGGGAGCCTCATCACGAGGGCCTTCTCCCTCTCGCCAAACAATCTCAGGAACTTTACTCCTGCAAGCAGCAAGATTACACCGATCAGCATCTGCGCGGCAAGAGCGATGGGAGAATCCCATCTTGAAGCGCTTATTCCGAGCAGAGCGGTCGGTAAAGAGGCGAGGTAACACCTTGCTATGAATCCTGCCGGGATCGACAGGCCGGAATCGAATCTTCTGGCGACCGTACTGAATACCGCAACAGCCACCAGCATGACGGCCGCTACGGGGAAAAACGCCCCCCACAATCCGAATCTGGGAATAAATGCAAGATCCAGACCGATATTTATAACAGCGAGGGCGGCAAATACGAGCATGTTGACCCAGCTTTTCTCCATGACATACAGGGCCATGCTAAGTGGAGTATAGAGAAAGGAATACGAGAAGACAACGAAAAACAGCCTCGTCATTTCCGCTGCCGGGGCCATCCCGGCCCCGAACAGGATCGGTACGAGAGGTCCTGAGAAAGCGAATCCCATCGCCGCTACCGGTACCACAAGGAGAAAGAGCAGCCTGAAATATAAATCCACCGATTCGGAGAGCTTCCCCGGATCCCTGGCGTAAGACTCGGATATACCGGCCATGACTATCGGCCATATCGAGAGCGGAATAAACTCGAGCGCCATCTGAGGGATCCTGTAGGCGAGCCCGAAATGCCCTGCAGCCTCCATTCCGCTGAAATGACCGAGGAACAGGACCTCCGAATGCCGCCAGACGATCTGGTTGAGGATCCCGGTCGCTATGAATGGAAGAGAATATCTCAGGATCCTGCCCGTCCCGGGTCCCGCTTCGTCGTCGATTACAGACTTCCTCGTAAGATCTATCAGTTCCGGAATCAGCAGCAGGATCATTATCAGATTGACCGCGCCTCCCGCTGCGAGCACACCCGTGATACCCAACCCTATCTTCATAAACAGGATTAACATAATTAAGTAAATGATATTGCCTGCAATCATTACAATTGCCAGGCGTTTTGTTTCATACCACGACTGGAGGACATTCATCGTGAGTGTCATCCCCGCCTCGAACAGAACAAGCCCCAGGGCGATGACTACATATTTCCTGAAGATGGATGCATCCTGATGAAACAATGAGGCCAGCCAGTCTCCGGCGAGGTACCCGGCCAGCGTCAGCAGGGCCCATAAGATCGTCTGAAGGACGGCAAGCCTTGCCATGGCTGACAACAGGGCCCTCATTCCCCCCTTGACGCTCACCTCCGGTATATATCGCAGAACGGCCTTCTCCCCGCCCAGCAATACGAGGACTAGGGCGAAGGCTGTGATCGTCCTGAGGACATTCAGCACTCCCCAGTCGTGGTCTCCGAGGGTACGGACGATGAGAATATACGACAGGGGCATAGCGAGGAACCTTGCGACCTTCGCCACGATGCTCCAGGACATCGCTCTGCCTGCCTTCTCGATTATCATCCCCTGCTCCTCCCCCCTCTGAAGCCCGGCAGCAGAAATCCGGCTATTCCGGTGATCGGAGCCTCGTTCCCGTCGAATTCCTCACTGGAGAACATAACGCTGTCCATGCAGGACGCAGAGGGGTGATAGCCGTGCATCCCCTTCACGGGATCGCTCCCCATGAAGCTGGGCAGAATGATCGTTCCCGGCTCACAGAGAAAAATGAGATCACCGTACACGGAACCGGGAAAGTAGACGCCGAGCGAGTTCAGCTCTTCCGATTTGAGCAGCCTGCCTCCGGGAATGCTCCTTAGCACCTCCGACAAGAGCTCCGCTGCCCCTTCCCCGAAGATCCTGAAACGTGCCATCGTCGAATCGTAGAACGGGATGAAATCCTGCGGGATCCTCAGCCCGGTCGCTTCCACGGCCTTCATCAGGTCTATATGATCAGTCACGTCGCACATGCCGTGATCACCCAGCACCGCGAATCTTACATCGGGGAACCTTGCTACTATCGTATCTATTCTCCTGCTGTAGTTCGTCAACCGCGAGTCGATCGCCTCATCCATGGAACCATGTCTGTGCAGGTCCGAATCGAGTCCGGCTGTATATACGAGATGAAACAGGGTCTCTCCGGATTCAAGAGCGGATTCGAGTTCGTCGAATGCCTTCTCCTCCGGTGTGTTGTAATCCCGTATGAAGACTTCGCCCTCATCGTATGCCTGGTCGATGATGCTGCGCCTGTTCCCGCCTCCAAGGCGGTCGAACATCGATTTGCGCGCGGGAAGGTCCAGCCGTTCAAGGACCTCGCCGGGAATAGCATAGAGACTGTAATATGCAGATATCCTGTCGATTCTCGACAGCTTCCATCCAAGGAGATCGCGGACCCACAGCCTGTCGGTTCCACCGAATGGCCTCAATCCCCGGAGAATACCGAAAGGCGATCTCCCGGAAGTGAAGGAATACATCAACCAGAGGCCGTGAGCATCGGGAGCGCTGCCGGTAAAGATCGAGGTAAGAGCCGCCTGACTGAATCCCAGGACTGTCTTGAGCCTGGTCCTGTGCGGCAGGGTCTTCGGCCTGAACCCGTGGTATTCGGTCATATCGCAGCCCAGGGCATCAATCAGAATGATGGCCGTTCTCTTATTCAAGACTCTCATCCTCCCTGGCTGTCACGAGTCTTCGCCATGCGGAAGAGGTCATCGAAGCAGCATGCTCCCACGATGTCCTGCCGTGCGGATACCATGCGGCGGCAGCTCCGACTACTCCTCCAGTACCCTTTTCCGTCGCATGTCGAATCAGCCTGACCGATTCTTCCCTTAGATGCGCGCCTGGATCTCTTCCCGAAAGAAGCGCCCCGGCAAGCAGCCTGAACCTTCCGATCAACGGAAGCTCAGCGGCAACAGCCTTCCATGCCCTCAGAAGATCCATCTGATGCAGCCCTGCATCCGCGGCGGACCACCCTGCCTGCAGTGAGATACTATCCCTTACTGCCAGCAGATCCCCGGCGGCTTCGAGCCACAGATGAGATGCGCGGCTATCTACCGTCCAGACCTCTTCGGCGCCGGGGTCGATCTTGAACCCGGTCCACTTCACTGCATCGGCGATAAGAGAATCCCCCAGTTTCCCGCGGACCTGCGAAGCCTCTGCGGAAGAGGAGATAAAATCAGACCTCGCTCTGTAACCCGGCAGGTACATGCCTTCCGCGCAGAGTGATGCGGTGACTATATCTGTATAGATGCGTGATATCCCGTAAAGGAACCTGTAGAGATCCACACCCCCGGGCCGATCCGTCCCTGGTCTGTTGCCAAGTAATGCGGCCATCCTGTTCTCCAGAAGCCTGACGGCCTCCCCGGGCCCGATCTCATCCGCCGTAAAATCCGGAAAACGGGCAAGCAGATCACTCCTGCCTTTGAGCAGCACTCCCTTTTCTCTCATGTCGAAGACCCCGGGAGAGCGGGGCATCGCTGCCAGTTCTCCCAGTGTCATTACGCCCATATCGATCCTGCCATCGAACCGGGCGCCTGGAAGAAGTTCTTCGCAAGCCTTACCTATTGCGGTTCTTCGGGAGTAGATTCCGGCATGAGACGCCGGAGTTGAGGTGACAAGCAGAAGGTCGATGTCGGACAGAAAAACGGGATCGCCGCCGAGCATCATGACACTTCCCTCACCCGAGGCAAAACTGCCGGACAGGATCAGTCCCCCTACATTCCCCGCACCTGCCTCATCGATAATGAGATCACGGCACCGTTCTATAAATCCGGGAAAGGAATCTGAATACCAGGACTCGAGAACGCTGTCGCCGCAGCTGCGCTCGAGAGAAAAAACCCCGCTCGGGGGTTTAAAGGGGGAGAGATCTTCGCGGCTTTCGCCCTGCACTTATACCCGCCTGTATATGAACTCGGGGATATAGTATTTCTTTCTGTTCAGTACCGTCCCCAGAAACTTTCCACCGAGCTTCTCGATAGTCAGCATGGCCCGCTTGATGACTTCACGTTTCGTCTTCCCGGACTGAACCACCATAACGGTACCGGTCGCGTATGAACCGATGATCGGAGTCTCAGGCGCATCGAGGATAGCGGATGTATCTATAAGAACGTAATCGTACATCTCTCTGGTCGCCTTGATAAATGTCGACATCTTCTCCGAGTTGAACATGGGCTGCGTAATGTCGGCGCCCCTTCTAGGCCCCATCGTGACGATATCGAGCACTCCCTCATCGACTGTCCTGATTATTTCCTCGAGGGGAGCGGTGCCGGATAGATAATCGAGTATTCCCTTGTCGTTATCAAGTCCGAACAGTGTATGTATCTCCGGATCGGAGACAGCACAGTCGACCAGAAGTACGCGGTCTGCCTCGCCCAGCGCAAGCATTCTCGCGAGAAATGCCGATATCGTAGTCTTCCCTTCACCGGGTATCGCCGAAGTGAACATTATCACTCTATGATCGCTGCTCCTCAGCTCCGAATCTATCGAGTTTCTCAGGGTCATCAGCCCCCGCCTGAAGTTCTTGTCGACACCGCGGAGAAAATGGCTCTCTGATTCCTCTCCATGCTCGCGTCTGACGCGCACCTGCCCCTTGTTCCGGGGAGAACCCGATTTTTTCATCTCGGCTTTTCTCAGCGCGTCGAAGATCTTGCTCACAGTGATCTCCCTTCAGGCTCACATAGGTCTGTTGCGCCTCTGGGTGACAGGCGCTTCCTTGTTCTCGAGATCCCTGATCCCTTCACGTACGATCCGTCCATCTATCGTCCTCGTAGTCGATACAAAACCGATCAGGAGCGCCCTGTCGCAGAGAACGTTGATCAGCCTCGGAGTGCCCCCCGAATAATGGAATATCTCATCCATGGCATCCTGTGTAAAAACGGGGCCCCCGTTATGCTTGCCGGCAATATCCAGCCTGTACTCGATATACTTCTCCAGGTCTTCCCTGCTGAGGATCGGTATCCGGCAGATCCCGGGGATACGCTGCCTGAGCTGGCGCATCTCGTTGAGATTGAGCATCGTTTCGAGTTCCGGCTGCCCGACAAGCATTATCTGTATCAGCTTCCGGTCGCGTGTTTCGAGATTCGAGAGCATCCGCAGTTCCTCAAGGACATCGGGGCTCAGGTTCTGAGCCTCATCGATGATAAGAACTGTGTTCCTGTTGTTCTCGTACTGCTCGATGAGGAACCTGTTGAGCGTCAGCAGCATCTGGGCCTTGTTCTGTCCGTCGACTTCCAGACCGAAATCGTTACATACGAGATACAGGAGCTGGTCGAAGGGGAATTTGGTGGTGAATACGAAGGCGACCTCGAGCGAAGGCTGGAAGAGGTCGATAAACGCGTTCACTACAGTCGTCTTCCCCACCCCTACTTCACCCGTTACGGCAATGAATCCCTTCTTCTGGAATATTCCATACGTTATATACGCGAGAGCGTCCCTGTGACTCGCGCTCCTGTACAGGAACCTGGGGTCAGGCGTCACGTTGAAGGGAAGCTCTTTGAAACCGTAATATTCCTCGTACATCTCATTTACTGCTCGGTGTCAGGAAAACTTGCCAGCACCTGGCATCCGAGAGTCTCCTCGGCCTCAGCCACGTTCTTGATAGAGTGGTCGAGGTTGTCGATGAAAAACGCAAAGCCCAGTGCGACGACCAGGCTGAACATCGGCCCGAGGGCCATCCTTACATAATCTCTCGTCTTTTTCTGATATGCGGGCGACGCGGACGAAAGGATCGTCACGTTCCACTCCGGATTGCTCGCTACAGATATTTTAGCGCTGATATGCTGCGTTGACAACTCCTCGAACAGTTTCTC
>DAOVNN010000331.1 GCA_030630165.1 Candidatus Krumholzibacteriota bacterium | reverse complement strand
ATAGCGGTTGATCTGGAAGAACGCCTCGGGATAGACGGGAAAGCTGAAATCGCCCGCTTTCATGAGGATGTCGGGCGGGCTGATCATGCCTTCGACGCCCCAGAAATGAATCGTCCCGAAACTGTCAAGCCGCACCCTTACCTTGCTGCCGGGTGTGAGCGATTCGGGTGGCAGAGCCGATATTGCCTCCCTCATCTCTGGTGGAAGGAGAAGGCACCCCTGCCCGGGGAACGGCACTATCTCGCTGGATTCCCTCTTTGAGAATCCGGCCGCACCGTCCGCTCCGACCGTGAAAAAGGCGTGATTGCGGTAGCCGAAGCGCTCGGGGCACGGAGTGTACGACGCTATTTCGGTTTCGATCTTTCCGATACGGTGCAGGGTCGAGAGGAACGTCTCCTTCTTGACCCTCGTCTCTTCCTCGTAATCCAGATGCAGAAAATGGCATCCGCCGCACCGGCCGAATACTGGGCATTGTGCCTCATGTCTCGCCGGTGACGGCTCGATGATCTCCGTGATCTCGCCGAAAAGACAGTTTTTCTTTTTCTTCGTGACGGTGAACTCGACAGTATCTCCTGTCGAGGCGTAAGGCAGGAAAAGGGTCATGTCCTCGAAATAGGCAAGCCCCATCCCGCCGTATACGATCTTTTCTATCCGTGTTCTGCCTGTTTTTCTTTCCATGGGACTGACTATATGACAGCAGCCACGCAAAATCTACACTTTACCGTTCGGCCCCAGCCGCATATTATTCTCCAATACGTTATTCACGCACCAAGGCGGCGCTCAGCGTCACTTCAGCGGGGGATCGATTTGCGCATCGGAATGGTACTCCAGACGACGATACCTCCTCACGATATCCGGGTAGAGAAGGAAGCGGGGACCCTCCTGTCGGAGGGTCACGAGGTCCATCTTCTGCTCGAGGGGACGGCCGGCCAGCCCGACGAGGAGATGTGGGAGGGGATGCGGCTGCTGCGCGGTGTGAGGATGAGCGGCGCGAGAGAGAAATTCCACAGGTACACTTTCAATTTTACATTCCGCGATGGTCTCTGGCGGCGGGCGATGACCGATTTCGTGAGGAGCAGGAAGATCGACGTCCTGCATGTTCACGACCTCCCGCTTGTCGGCGAAGCGGTCCGCGTCGGCAGGGCCGAGGGCATCCCGGTAATCGCTGACCTCCACGAGAATTTTCCCGGGGGGCTGCAGGTCTGGTACACCAGTGAGTTGAAGAAGAAGACGATATACAACTTCGGGCGCTGGTCCCGATACGAGAAGGGTATTCTCGGAGAAGTCGACGCGATCATTGCCGTAGTGGAGGAATCGAAGAAGAGGCTCGAAGGTATCGGGATTCCGGGGGATAAGATATTCGTTGTCTCCAACACGGCACACCGGAAGGGGGAGGAATCCCCTGTCGATCCTGACATCCTGGAGAAATATCGCGACAGGTTCGTGATATCTTACGTGGGCAAGTTTTCCACCCACCGGGGGCTCGACCTGATTATCAGTGCGATGCCGGAGCTCCGCGAGAGCGTACCGGATATACTTCTCCTGCTGGTCGGTGACAGGAACAAGCCCTATATGGATTATCTTGTCCGCCTTGTCGACAGGCTCGGATGCGGCGATGTCGTCGAGATGACCGGCTGGCAGACGTTCGACAGGATCTGGAGCTACATACACGCGAGCGACGTCTGTCTCGTGCCACACCAGAGGAATCCGCACACCGATACAACGATACCCCACAAGATATTCCAGTACATGATGCTGGGCAAACCGGTTCTGGTCAGCGACTGTCCGCCCCTGGCGAGGGTGATAACCGATTCGGGCGGCGGACTCGTATTCAGATACGACGATCCATCCGATTTTGCCGCGAAAGTCAGACAGCTCCGCGACGACACGGATCTTCGCGCGAAGGTATCGGAATCGGGGAGAGAGGCATTTCTCGACAGGTACAACTGGGAAGGAACCAGCGGGGAGCTGGTAAGACTGTATGAAAACATAGGCCGCAGGCCGGGAGGAAATAGTTGAAGGTAAAACTGCTCGATCTGACAGCGCAATATGAAACCATCCGCGATGAGGTGATGGAGGCGGTAACCGATGTGTTCGAGTCACAATACTTCATCCTCGGCCCGAAAGTGACGGAGCTCGAAGAGCAGATTGCGGGATACTGCCAGGCAAAGGAAGCGGTCGGCGTGGCTTCGGGGAGCGACGCGATCCTCCTCACCCTGATGGCTCTCGGAATCGGTCCCGGGGACGAGGTCATTACGACTCCATATACTTTTTTCTCGACAGTCAGCAGCATCACGAGACTCGGCGCCCGCCCTGTCTTCGCCGATATCGACCCGGTGACGTACAATATTGATCCATCCGCCGTGGCGGAGGCGATAACGGATAAGACGAAGGCTGTCCTCGTTGTTCATCTATACGGACAGACGGCTGATATGGATTCGATACTCGCAGCCGCGAATGCTCGCGGGATACCTGTCATCGAGGATGCCTGCCAGGCTATAGGCTCGGAGTACAGGGGGAGAAGAGCGGGTTCGATGGGTCTTGCCGGCTGCTTTTCCTTCTTCCCGTCGAAGAATCTCGGGGGAGCGGGCGACGGCGGCATCATTACGACAGGAGATGAGAAGCTCGCCGGGGACATGCGCAGATTGAGAAATCACGGAGGCAGGGAGAGGTACTACCACGACGAGGTCGGTATCAACAGCCGCCTCGATGCCGTGCAGGCGGCTGTCCTGCTCGTCAAACTGCGGCACCTGGACGCGTGGAGCGATGGAAGGATCGCCAACGCCGCCAGTTACGACGAGAAGCTGGGCGGGATCGAAGGGGTCACGACTCCCGTGGTCAGCGAGGGAAACCGCCATATCTACAACCAGTACGTGATACGCGTTCCGCGGCGCGACGAGCTCAAGTCCTTCCTGCAAGAGAGCGATATTGGCTGCGAGATATACTATCCAGTTCCGCTTCACCTCCAGAAATGCTTCTCCTTCCTCGGCGGCGCCGAAGGAGATTGTCCCGAGTCGGAAAAAGCAGCGCTCGAGACACTGGCACTTCCCATCTTTACCGAACTGACACAGGAGATGCTGGAATACGCTGCTGGAAAGATCGCTGAGTTTTACCGGTAGACCGGTACATTTTGACCGGACAGTGGAGGCCCTCTTGAAGATCGTCTGCTTTTCCGAGATCCAGTGGCGTTACGTAAGGACGCGCAAGCAACAGATTCTTTCGAGGTTTCCTGCCGACCGCGATATCCT
>DAOVNN010000096.1 GCA_030630165.1 Candidatus Krumholzibacteriota bacterium | reverse complement strand
GCACCTCGGACGTGCCTTCTCCGATTGTAAGCAGTTTGTAGTCCCGATAGAACCTCTCGATATCATATTCCCTCATCAGGCCATAACCGCCGAATATCTGAACGGCCTCGTCAACGACACGTCCCATCACTTCAGAACAGTACAGTTTCGACATGGCGGCTTCCTTGGAGAACGGCAGCCCCGCATCCTTGAGACGACATGCCTTGTAGAGAAGGTTGCGCGACGCCTCGATCGAGGTAGCCATATCGGCAAGCTTGAAGGCGTTAGCCTGGAATGTGCATATCTTCGCCCCGAACTGCTCCCTCTCCTTCGAATACTTCAACGCGAGCTCGAACGCGCCCTGTGCGCCGCCGAGTCCCATGGCGGCGATGGCAAGCCGTCCGTTGTCGAGAGTCTCGAGCATCTGGTGAAAGCCTTCTCCCCGGCCGCCGAGCAGGTTCTTTTCCGGGACACTGCAGTTGTCAAAGTAGAGTTCACCAGTATCGGAAGCCCGCCACATCATCTTGCCCGTCATCTTCTTTGCTTCGAATCCGGGAGTCCCGTTCGGAACAAGGATGCATGACATCTCCTTCTTGCCGTCAGGCCTCTTGCCGGAAACACACTGTACGATGCATATCGCGGATAGCTCACTCGTTGAATTCGTGATAAATATTTTGCTTCCATTTATGATCCATTCGCCGTTCTTAAGTTCCGCGGAGGTCTTACTCGCTCCCGCATCTGAACCAGCGTCAGCTTCGGTAAGCCCGAAGGAAGCGAGGATCTCGCCGCTGCAGAGTCTCGGAAGCCATTCCTGTTTCTGCTCATCGTTGCCGTAGTAATAGATCGGGCCTATCCCGAGCGAATTACCGGCAGCTATTGTAGCGGCGTGTGAACCGTCTATCCTGGCAAGTTCCTCTATTGCGATTATGTATGAGAGATACCCCATATCCGAACCGCCGTGTTGTTCGGACACGAAGATCCCGAACAGGCCCAGCTCAGCCATCTTGCGAGTCAACTCGACGGAAAACTCTTCCTTTTCGTCGAGTTCCTGAGCCTTAGGTCCGATTTCCTTCTCTGCGAATTCCCGTATGCTGTGCCGAAGCACCTTCTGTTCTTCACTTAGTCCGAAATTGATTACCGCACCTCCGTGCTGCTGCGACTCTATTAATCACTTGTTTACCGTGACAAATGCTATCAAAAGCACCGTTCAAAGTCTATCTCATAAACACTTGAAGACGCGTTAAGGCAGAGTCAAGACTGGTTCCGGGAGTCTGAGAGAACGGCTTTGATCACACGGCCCAGATCTTCCATCGTATAAGGCTTTGCCAGTTTCCCCGAGAAACCAAATTCAGCATACTCGGTCATCACTGCGTCATTGGCATATCCGCTGGAGACCACGGCCTTCACATCGGGGTCGATACGTTTAAGCCTGGTAACCGTTTCCTTGCCGCCTGTACCGCTGTGAACAGTCAGGTCCAGTATCACCACGTCGAATGGCCTTCCTTCGTCAGCAGACTGACAGAAGATCTCGATCGCCTTCGATCCGCTCTCAACCAGGACCACGTTATACCCCAGCCTGCCGAGCGCGGCGCCCGTGCTGGTTCTCACATTTTCCTCGTCGTCCACAAGCAGGATCTTTCCTGTCCCCATCAAATCATCGAGCGAGGGCTCGCTGGCCGCACCGCTGATTTCCCCGGACGGCGGAGAAGATCCGTTGCCGGCAATATTCAACAGTTTCCAGGCAAGGTTGCGAGCCTTCAGGGTGGCATTTTCCATCTCCTCGAGGCCGATCATCGTTCCACTTCCGGCTGCGGTCTCGAGCTTCATAAGCGAGACGTTGTTCAAGATCACAGTGAGCAGGTTATTGAAATCATGCGCTATTCCACCGGCCAGCACTTCAAGTCCGTCCCTGATAGCAAGTTCTCCCTCTAGAAGAGCTATCCTGCTGCGGAGTTCATCGACCTGCCGTTCGCTGATCTCTGTTTTGCTGCTGAAATCACCGGTTGCCATATATATCATCCTCCGGCTCTACCGTCGATACTCTATTAATATTCGTAATTCTGCAGCCTTGTAAAGGCACCGCTTGGACCAAATTCTACCCGGAGTGGTACACTTTGTCAATATTTGTTGACGGAATATTCCTCAAAATTTCCCCTTTAGATCTCGATCTCGTATCTCATTACCGGTCTCGTTCTCTGTAAGTAGTTAGCGAGGTTGCGCCTTCTCAGTCTTCTCTGAACTCGAGAATGAAATCCAGGGCGCGCTTGACGTCGTTGTAGTTTGACACAATCCCCAGCGACAATCTCACAGCGCCTGTGCTCTTTCCGTCGATACACTGCCAGAACTCATCGAGGCTCATACGCGACCCGGGATTGTGAAGACAGCGTATCATCTCGTCCTTCGAAAGCCCAAGGGCGAGTTCTCCGGCCCCCGGATTGCAGAAGCAGCCGGCCCGTAGCGAAATGTTTTGTTTTGCCGCCCTCTCCTCGACTATGCGATGGTCTACAACAATGCTGTTTGCCGTATAGATGTTCAGTGCTATTGTCCCTCCCCTGCCCTTCGTATCTGCGGGTCCGTAGATCCTCACTATCGGCCTGCCATTTCCATGCTTCAGCTCCATCAACTGCTCGAGCATATAGCCAGTGAGGCACATGACCCTGTCGTGAATCGTGTCCATACCTATCGAATCTATGAATTCAATGCCTGTTTCCACAGCAGGAAGGCAAGCGTAATTGAGGGTGCCATCCTCGAATCCTTCAGCTCCCTCGGCGAGAAAATACTTGTCAGCCTGGACGGAGGCGACGGTTATCGTTCCGCCGGCGAACCAGGGCCGGTGCAACTTCTCCA
The DNA here is from genome assembly GCA_030630165.1 of Candidatus Krumholzibacteriota bacterium. Taxonomy (GTDB): domain Bacteria; phylum Krumholzibacteriota; class Krumholzibacteriia; order Krumholzibacteriales; family Krumholzibacteriaceae; genus JAUWCL01. The sequence continues at coordinate 6,315 of DAOVNN010000096.1, read as the reverse complement.
GAGCTTTTCGTCTCGCAACCAGGGCGCCTACGCCGGTCGGATATCCGAAGATCTTGTAGAACGATACGGCAACGAAGTCTGCTTTATGTTTCGACAGGTCGAGCCTGTTCGTCGGCACGAAGGCGGCCGCGTCAAGGAGCACGTCCCATCCATGTTCATGAGCTTTTTCTATCCACTCGAGCGGGTGATGAACACCTGAGAAGTTCGACTGGGCAGGAAAGGCGAAGAGCCTGTTCTTCGATTCTCCCGTGTCAGACAGGTTTCTCTCGAGCACCTGGTCGTACAAACGCATGTCAGGCGGGACGACCGGGATGTATCTCGTTATCGCTCCGCGTGCCCTGTCGAATTCCCTGATACCGTTGACCGAGTTATGATTGTCGAAACTCAGGAGGAACATATCCCCCTTGTCGAAGGGATAAGATTCCCCGACAAGCTTCAGCGCGTGGGTAGCGTTCGCGGTGAATATCGCGACATATTCTTCGGTAGGAGCGTTGAAGAATTCGAGGACGCGGCGCCTGCACCTCTCGACCATGTCGGTCGTGAAGCTCGACGTGGGATTAAAGGAATGGGGATTCCCGAGGACGTTCCCGAGAAGCAGATCCATATGCTTACGTATCTGAAGGTCACTGTACAGGCCGCCGCCTGTATAATCGAGGTATACGTGCCCCTGGCTGTCGAGTCTCGAATACTCGTTCGCCCTGAGCTCGTCGATCCTGTTGGTCTGCTCATACCCCGGACATTCCGCGAGAAACTCCTCGAAGCTCTCTTCCCCACAGTCCTGTGACTTCTTCATCGGCGCGCTGCCTTCCTTGATATTACTTTCATACCGTACTTCACTTCCGGACTGTAAGAATATGTCATTTTAAATCTGTATTTCAACATGTATCGAAGCGCATTGGCGGTGTATACTCCATGCGACCATCCTGACTATACACTCTCATACGGAGGGAGTAATAAGGCCATGATCCGGATAATCCTGATACTGATGCTTATATGCCTCTTGCCGGCTGCACTGAACAGTTCAGAAGCAAGAACCATCGATTTCCTGGACAGCACCGGGCTCTCTGTAAACGCGGCTGGGCCTGTAATGGTGATGATGGATGCCGACAGGGGCAGGCTCATCGCGGCCAATACACTGAGTTCCTCACTGACGGTCATCGACTGTGCTGGCGGCGGAGTCCGCAATATACCACTGAGTGGACGGGCCTACCAGCACCTGAAAGCCGAATCGATGGCCATCCGCAGATCCACCGGTCAGGTCTCCCTTATCGGGATCGACTGTTTCTACATTATCGACCCGGAGAGCGGAACCGCCGTTACCGTGGAAACTGACGCACAGCTCGAATCTATAACTGTCGATGAGTCGACCGGCAATGTCTTTCTCGCCGGCCGGGAGAGTCCCTCTCTTTACCTCTACGATCTGAAGAAGAATAAACTGCGCAGGATCGACTGGGTCGAAACGAGTGAAGCTCTGATCAATCTCAACGCGACACCTCCTCCACCCCTGCGAAAGGTGATCTGCGACGCCGGGCTCGGCAAGATCATCGCTGTGGACGGATATACCTCGGCTCTCTGGCTCTTCGATGCCGTAACGGGAGAATCGGACGGCCCGAGGCCTCTCCCAGTCAGCAGCGGGGGACGATGGCATCTCGGCGGATACGATGAAAGTGACCACCGTCTTTATATCGTCATAGAGACCGACAAACGCGAAGTCATCGAAGCGGCTATGATAGACGTAACCGGCTCCGACGACCTCGTCACCACCCTGCCCGGATACCGTGAAGGAGTCGGTATCATATACAATCCGGCAAGGAACGAGGTCTACATACCGTATGATAATGCAGCTTCGGTTCATGTGGTGGATTTCAGTGACGGTGGGGAACTCTACGAAATACCTCTTCCCGCATATGGCAACGACGCCAGCGCATTCGATACGGAGAAAGACCTGTTGTTTGTCGGCAGCTGGGCTCACGGTGAGATCGATGTCATCGACCTCGAATCGCGGAAGATGATAAGACGATATCCGAACCTCGGGATTATCCCTCACATGTTCTCAATGTCGTATGACCAGGAACGGGGGCTCCTCTACTTCCCGAAAGGTGCCTCGGCGGTAAATGGCACGTTCGGAGCCGCTGTCAGCGTCTTCGATCCCTTCAGTGGAGAGATTTCAAAGATCCGTACCGGATGGGCCCCGATAGACATGGTGGAGAATCCCGGTTCCGGCGATTTCGTCGTATTCAACAATGAGGACCAGTTCGCGGTTGTCGACGGAAGCGGTTCGTTCACGGTCAAGGATCTTCCTTTCGACTACCCCGTCTGCGCGGCACCCTCACCGGAAGGAGACATCTACCTCTCCTACGGCCCCCATCAGTCCTACTGGCCGACCGTATACATCTGGGATGCGAAGAACGGCGTACTTCTCATAGATTCTGATGACTATTCCTTCTATGACAGGAGGATCCCGAGGCAGGCCCTTGCCATGACGCTGGGACCGGATGGCGGGCTCTTCTTCAGCCAGAACAGCTGGGGTAAAGAAGAACAGTTTATAGGCACTCTGATCGACCAGGTAAGGCTCTACGAAGCCGGACAGCGTCTCCGTCTCGAGGACGAGGTCGAACGTGAGATAACCCAGCGTATCCTCGAGTACGACGGGGATGCCGGCCTTCTCTATCTGGTAAAGCTTGGCGAGAAAGATACCGACCCGAGTCTGCTGCAGCTGGTCGATCCGGTAGAGAAGAAGGTGACCGGCAGGGTAACGCTTGGCCTTACAGCTACCGATCTCGTCTTCGACGATAAAACGATCTATGTATCGAACTTTGATTCAAGGACTGTCTCCGCGGTCAGCATGAGCGACCTCTCAGTCAAGGAGATAGAGACAGGTGAAGGGCCGTTGAGGATGTGTGTCTCTGGAGGAGATATATTCCTGATCAACCATATTGACGGCACTCTTCAGAAGCTCGGCGGGAAAAGCCGCAAGAAAATACCGTTCGACGGCAAGCCGGACAATATATTCGCATGGAACGGCACAGTGATCCTCTCGGCCCATTCTCCTGAGGAATTCCGGCTTCTCTCCTACGATTTGAAGCGTGAGAGATTCGACACAATACTGAGGCACAAATATCCATACGGTGATACTTCATACAATACGAACAATGTCTCGTTCTACGTGAGAGGGCAATTCGGCGACGCTATATTCGACATTACGAAAGCTGTCGTAGGCACGGACGGAGATCTGCGGATCATAGATTTTCTATCGGGAAAGCTGTTCATTCTGGAGAAGAAGTAGCGGGAGTGATCCTTACAGCCTGCCCCCCTCCCGGCGCGAGTTCAAGTTTGAGAATCGATGAATAATCGACTTTCTCCTTTCGGATGTCGATCATGTACGGTCTGCTCTTCCAGTCCGCGCCCGGGGCGTCCGCGTATATATACGCTTCGTATTCCCTGCCCTCGTCGAGAAATGACAGCGAAGCCTCCAGCGTTCTGCCGTCCTCATCGGTAATGCTCCCGATAAACCAGTCCTCTCCCCCGCGTTCCTTTCTCGCGATCGTCACGTAATCTCCAATAGCGGCATGCAAGGCAAGGGTCTCCTCCCAGTCAGACGGAACCTCCTTGATGAATTCAAAGGCGGGATGTCCCTCATAGTTTTTCGGCAGGTCCGCCGCCATCTGCATCGGGCTGTATATGACAACATACAGGGCGAGCTGCTTGGCCAACGTCGTATTTATCCTGTTGTTCGGCCTTCCGGCCTCATTGAAGTATAGATCGAATATACCGGGGGTAAAATCAAACGGCCCCCCCAGCATCCTTGTGAATGGAAGGATCGTCGTGTGATCGGGTAGATTACCTCCATCCCCGCTCCAGGCGTTGTACTCCTGTCCCCTCGCGCCTTCGCGCGCAATCATGTTCGGCCAGGTCCTGCGTATCCCCGTCGCCTTGATCGGTTCGTGAACGATGATCATTATATGATGCTCGGCGGCCTTCTCTACTACTTTTCGGTAGTGATTGACCATGTACTGACCATGGTGCCATTCGAATTCGTTCGTCCTGTGTCCCACATAGCCTGTCTTGACCGCCTTGACTCCGAGACGTTCGTAATATTCGAATGCCGCGTCAAGCTGTCTCTCGTAGTTATCGATGTCCGCCCCGGTCTCATGATGCCCGATCAGGTATATGCCTTTTTCAGCGCCGTATCGGCTGATCTCCTCCATATCAAAATCAGGATGAGGGATCGTGAACTGGAAAAAGCTTCCGTTGGCAAACCAGTTATCGTCCCATCCGAGGTTCCATCCTTCGACCAGGACACCGTCGAATCCGTGCCTGGCTGCAAAATCGATGTACATCTTCGTGTTGGCGGTCGTCGCTCCGTGCTTATTGCCTGATCCCCATGAATACTTGCCGATGTGCATCCCCCACCAGATGCCGACATACCTGCCCGGCCTGATCCAGGATGTATCCTCGATCTTCGAAGGCTCGTTCAGGTTGAGAATGATCGTGGAGGTGAGCAGTCCTGCTGCATCTCCGGATACAGAGATTGTTCGCCAGGGTGAAACCACCGGCGTCTCCCCCCTGACCTTCGTCCCATCTGACCAGGGAACAAGATCGCACTCGAGTATCCCATTGCCCATGTTGAGCAGCGCCATGCTGGCCCAGTCAGTAAGTGCGGCTTCATGGATCGAAAGGAACACACCATCCGGCGTTTCCATCGTAAGTGGCGTATGAACGGATCTGAGATCGCTCGCGGAGGATTCCGTGTAAAGATACTCGTACCTGTTGTTCTCAAACGCGGGTATCCACCATGACCTGTAATCGGACATCAAGACAAACTCGCTCCTGTCATCGGTAACAATAAAGTCGCCGGAGTCCGGCAGCTCATACCTGAATCCTACGCCGTCATCGAACACCCTGAATGTAATCACAAGCACCGTTTCACTTGACGTATTCGAAGCAAGTTCCAGCCGGAGTTCGTTGTACCTCTCCTTGACTTCTCGCATCTCGCCCCATGGCTGGGTCCAGGCCCTGTCGACACTTGCCTTCGCATCCTTCAACACTGTCAATCCAGACGACAGATCCGTGCCGTCGCCCATGACAAGCCCCATACGGCTCTCGCCTATTATTGCCGTGCCTCTGAATAGAAGACTGTAGATGGGATACCCATCCCTCAACTCAATTACTGCTGAAATTTCCCCTGATGGCGAGTTTACGATATAGCTTTGAGCGGTAACGGCTGTGGAGATCAGTACCACCGATAATGCCGAAAGAAAACAGCGCGACAGAACGGTCCTCATATCAATTCACTCCAGTCTCTTTTACCAGATCATTCTCCTCGAGAAAGTATGAGTGTGTATCTGTCCGCGTCAAAGACATCCTTTCAACCCTTCAGGTTACAGGCGCGGCTCACATCTCCCAGTTGAAACGATACCTGCAGCAGGTACCGCCCCTGGCCCTGCACTCTTCCTCGACTACCTGAATGTTTCTGGCGCCGCACATCTCCAGTGCTTCCTTGTACCATCCCACGACAGTCAGGCAGTCAGCGACAGAGAACGTCTCCGCCTCGTATGTCGAGAGCACGCCGGAGTTGGGACCGGTTTCATTGTAATCCCTGTGGCCCGTATCATAGTAGAACCTGTATATCATGTCCGCCTTGTTCATGAAGGCCTGCGGATCACCGGGAGTAAGGAATGATTTGTGGACCTTCAAGAGACTCAGGTTCGCGGACTTCATTCCGATTTCCTCAAATACCCTGTCATCTCCCCCACCGAGGATATCGACAATAGCCCTGTCGAGCCTCTCGCCGACTTCGAAAGGATACCACCTGGCAGTGACTATCATATCGCCGAGGATCTGGCAGTCCTCTTCGCTCACCGATGCGAGCACCTTGTTCCAGCTTTCCTCGCCGAAGTGCTCCTTGACGAACTCGACTCTTGCGCGAAGTATCAATCCTTTGATCTGCATGTTTCTACCTCCGACGGGAAGTGTTGCATCGGGTCATACAATTATCAAGAATTATCAGGTATCGAAGAATCGTTATCTACCGTGGATATACCCCGGCCTGAATCTCACCATGAGGGTGTATTCACCGGGGGAATTGTTGCGGCTGTCGATGACGAGATACCAGCGTCCCTCGTCCACGCCAGCCTCCAGCTGATTGTCTCCGCGCGCCACACAATCCAGGGCCATACCGTCCTGGTCCCGTTCGAGCGATCTGAGAAGATTGATGTCGTTGTCGATCCCTTCGCTCCTGAACTGGGTAATCGAGGCCTCGATGAATCCCTCGTCATATAAGATAAACTCGTAAATAACCTCCGGCCCGGACTG
>DAOVNN010000321.1 GCA_030630165.1 Candidatus Krumholzibacteriota bacterium | reverse complement strand
TGGCGATCGCCTATGCCGCATCCAGGGACTGGGCCGGTATTCCGAGTGGGTTCTATCTCGCTTCATCGACATCCGGGTGGATGATAAATGTCACCGGGCTTCTCGCGATGATGATCACATGTTTTCAGATATCAGGTGAGTTTGCTCTGGGTACGGTAAAACCGGCATGGGTCAGGGGACTGTCAAGGCATGGATGGCTGTCAGGAAAGGTCGTTTCGGCCGCGATGGCGGTTTCAGTCCTGTTTATCATAATAATCGTTGTTTCCCTTGTAAGCGCCGGTGCGAAGTACGGGTTCACCGATCTGAAGGAGAAGGATTTCGTTGTTCATACCTCAGCAGCCCTGTGGAAGGGATACCTTATCAGCACGGCACTGACGATCTTTTCACTGTGGGCCGTGGTCACCGTGACATCAATGCTCGCGGCATATCTCAACAGGCCCGGTTCGGCTATTGCCGTCGCCGTACTGGTCGCCGTGGCCCTGACTGTAGTGGCTGTATTCAAGCCGGCAAGGCCGTTTCTTCTCACGTCGGCGATCAGTATGCCGTTTGAGCAGATGACGGCGATGTCAAAGGGACTGCCCCTTCCTCTCGAATGGGGAGAACTGATCTGGAAGACCCTCGCCTGCGCTGGAAGCTGGCTTGCCGTTTCCTGCGCTGCCGGTCACGCGATAATTGCAAGAAAGGAGATCACCTTCTAGAAGGTCATCATGAAGTTTACAACACGAATCACTGCTTCGCTGGCATTAGCGGTTCTTATCGCGGGCGCTTTGCCCGGCAGCGTCATAGCTGCCGACGAAGTGTTCAAGATCTCGACTCTGAGCGTTGCCGACAGGCTCCTTTATGTCGAGGAAGAGGACCTCAACCTCGATGGTCTGAACGATATCCTCATCGTCCACCGTAAGGGACTTCGGCCGAAAGAGACGAAGTGGGTCTCGATATTCTGGCAGATGGAGGACGGAGGCTTCTCGACTGCGGCTGATCAGTCCTGGGAGCTCGATTCGCTGGCCATCTCGATTGATATAGGCAATGTGGCCGGCGACGGGCGCAAGGAACTCTGCATCCTCACTCCAGCGGGAGTGAGCTATTATCCAATCGACGGTGATGTCTACGTGATGACTCCCCACGTGCTCCTGGAGACAGATGATCTGGCCGGGATGTTTCCATCAAAGAGGACAGTTCCAGTAATCGATTTTGTCAAAGACTGGAACGGCGATGGCCGCGATGAGGTCGCTGTATTCAAGTTCAACGGCCTGTCGATCTTTCATCCCGATTCCACGGGAGCATATACGATAGAGAACGCGCTGGAAATGGAACTGAAAACGGCCATCGGGAGGGTGATGTCTGAAGGAGAGAAGGATCAGACTCCCGGTCTCTATATGGCCTATTCCTTCCCCGCAATGAAACTTCTGGATTTCGATGGAGATGGATTCGATGACTTGTGCGCCACGCGCCAGGGATGGGTGAGGGTCTACAGGCGGAATTCGGGCGGCTTCTTCGAGGCAAAACCGGTAATCGATCACTATTTCGATGTGCTTACGCAGAAAGAGAAGATCGAGGGGGTAGCGAATGTTCAGACTCTCGTCTACGATTTGAACAATGACGGCATGGGCGATGCCATCGTGACGAAACAGACGGCCAAGGGTCTTTCGAATTTCAGGGGAGTGATCAACGTCTTCAACGGCAGCCTGAAAGGGTTTGCAGACACGCCCGACCAGGTCATCATATCAGAAGGGACAGCTTCGGCACTCTCCCTTATCAGGGACGTGAACGGAGATGAGCGTCTCGATCTCATCCTTCCCTCGGTAAAGATCAGCATCAGCGCGATAATCCGCTTCCTCCTGACGAGATCGATCCCGATCAACTTTAATATTTTCCTCCTTCAGGAGGACAACAGGTTTTCCGACCGACCCGACTTTACGAAGGAAGTGAAGTTCAAGATCGATTTCTCGGGCGACTCGGATACCCAGGCAATGGCTCTCGACGGCGACTACAATGGGGACAAGCGCAAGGATTTCGTTTTCGGGACGGGAGAGACAGAACTGTCTATCTATCTCGGCGAATCGGGCCACAAGGACAGGCTCTTCTCGAAGAAGCCTGTTGCGAAGATCGAGGCCGAGGCATACGGCGATATGGAGAGCCCGGACCTGAACAATGATGGATATTCCGACATGATCATCTACTATCCGAACAGCAAGGACAAGAAAGGGATGGTCCAGATACTGATGAATCTCGGGAAGCTCTGACACGGGGGTCCTGGAAATGATAGAGGAGAATGAAAACCTGGAGTCCTGTGATGAACCGTTCGAAGTAGACGAACAACCCTCTGTTCCCTGTCCGGTTTCTGGAAAAGAACGGCTCTCTTCTGTCGATACACTGAGGGGATTCGCCGTTCTCGGAATACTTGCCATGAACATATACGCTTATGGGCTTCCCCACATGGCGTATTCCAATCCTACTGTAATTGGTGGATTCACAGGGCTCGATCGTATCACCTGGTGGATCTCCCATATGTTCTTCAATTTCAAGATAATGCCGATATTCGGGATGCTGTTCGGGGCCGGCCTGGTGCTGATGTATGAACGGTTCATTCCGACAGGGATCTCATTTAAAAGATTCTGGTACAGGCGCATCCTGTGGCTGATGCTGATCGGAGCGGTTCACGGTTATTTACTCTGGGTCGGTGATATCCTCTTTCTCTACTCGATCTGCGGACTGTTCCTCTATCTCTTCAGGAAGAAATCGGTGAAGAAACTCTTTGTCGTGGCCGCCATCTTCTTTGTTATTGGCTTTCTTCCCGGACTGGGTGGTGGTTACTACTTCGGAATGGTGAGGGACGATCTGCTTCCCCGGATCGAGCAGAAAGTCGAGGCAGGAGAGGAACTGACCGCCAGGGAAAAGGCTCATCTGGAGCGCTGGAACGAAACGATCAAGCACTATGATCCTTCTCCGGAGGAATTAGAGAAGGATGTAACTACATACAGGAACGGATACCTGGGCATTATCATCAGCAGGGCGCCGCTCTATCTCGCTACGATGACGATCATGCTGATAGTCGGTTCCTTCTGGCCGACGATGGGCCTGATGCTCGCAGGCATGGCTCTTATGAAACTCGGCGTTTTCTCCGCGTCGCGCTCGAAGAGGTTCTATCTTATCCTCGCTGTGACAGGATACAGTGCTGGTCTCCCCCTTGCATATCTATCGGCCCGCGGCATGATCGCTCACGGCTTTTCATTTGTTGATCTGTTCTGGATAGACGGACCCCTGAACCAGCTCGGCGGCCCGCTCGTTGCGTTCGGCCATATCGGACTGGTGATGCTGGCTTGCAGGACCGGCATTCTCGGAGGCCTGAGAAGACGGCTGGCCGCGGCGGGGAGGATGGCGCTGAGCAACTACATCGGTCAGACATTGATC
>DAOVNN010000172.1 GCA_030630165.1 Candidatus Krumholzibacteriota bacterium | reverse complement strand
GTGTAGCAGGCGGTGACCTCGTCGAGGGACGCCAGAAGGTCAAGGTCCAGGACGCCTACTCGATGCGTTCCACCCCGCAGGTGATCGGCGCGGCCCACGACGCGCTGGAATACGCGCGTTCGCAGGTAGAGATCGAACTGAACGGCGTCGGGGACAATCCCGTCTTCTTCCCCGACCAGGACCTGGCGCTCTCGGGCGCCAACTTCCAGGGCTCGCCCGTCAGCCTTCCGATGGATATGATCGGAGTGGCCGTAACAATGGTCAGCGTGATGTCGGAGCGAAGGATGAACAGGCTCAATCACCCCGCACTGAGTGTCGGCCTCCCCGCCTTCCTCACAAAGAGCGCCGGGATGATGTCCGGCCTGATGCTCAGCCAGTACACCGCCGACATGCAGATCGTCGAGCAGAGGATCCTCTCTATGCCCGCCTCGATACAGTCGATACCGGCTGCGGCCGATCAGGAAGATTTCGTGTCGATGGGAATGAACACGGCGATCAAGAACTTCCAGATATTCGACAACGCGTGCGGCATACTCGGGATCGAGTTGATGGCTGCGGCTCAGGCTCTCGATTTCAGAGATTACGCTTTCGGCAAGGGAGTCACGAAAGCGAAGGAAGTCATCAGGCGCCACGTCGATTTTCTCGAGATCGACCGTCCCCTCTACCCCGACCATACAGCGATGCAGGAACTGGTCAGGTCGGGTGAGATCCTCGAGGAGGTCGAGAAGGAGATCGGCAGCCTGAAACCGGAATAACAGGAATGACAGGAACGGAAAAAGGGCGGGAAACCTTCAGGTGTCCCGCCCCTTTCATATCTCAATCGTTTCCGGCCCGGCGATACTAGCCCTTCTCGTGAAGAATCGCCAGCACGGCACCTTCCGTGTTGTGAAGCTTCAGAACGTCTACAGTCATCACGACCTTCGGCCGGCTGGTCGTCCTGAAAGCAGCCTCGTAATGCTTCGGCACATCGACGTCGCGGTGCGCCCGCCTTCTTATGAAGTCCTGGACCATCTCAATCGAATCATTGTGACAGATATCAATGATCGGCAGATCGTTGAATTCCGCTATATCGCGCTCGAAGAGGTCGGCGAACTTCTGGTTGGCCTGTACTATTCTGTTGCCCTGGTAGTAAGCTGCCGGCTCATCGAATTCCTCAAGCCCCTGCAGCAGCATGTCCACGCACTGTTGCATTCCGCACTGCTCCCTTCTACTCGTACTCGTTGGATATGCCGCCCACTATACTCTCGAGGATGTTTTCCAGGGTTATGATACCCATTGCCTTTTCGCCAGTTGTGACAACGGCAAAATGGAGCGGCTCGTCCTTCATCCTGATCAGAAGGCGCTCCGCCGACTCATCCTCGCTCACCATGAGCGGCTTGTGCATGACAGTAGCAAGTCTCTCGCCACCATCGAGTCCGAGCAGATCGAACAGCGATATTATACCAACGATGCTCCCGTCATGAGGCGAGACGAGCGGGAACCTCGAAAATGTATGCCTGTTAGCCTCCTCTATCACCTCGTCCACCGAAGCATTGACCGGGAAGGATACGACGTTTGCAATCGGAATCATCAGTTCGCGAGCCCGCCTCGTCCCGAAGCTGAAGACCCCGTCGATCATCCTTCTGTCCCGCTCCTCGAGATCTCCCTCGACCTTGCCCCTTCTGTAGAGATAGATCAGGTCCTCTCGCGAGCCGAGCATGTCGAGCTTACCCTCTCCCGCCCCTGTAAGCCTTGACATCAACCTGGCAAGAAGGGTTGCGGGCACAACCAGCGGATACAGGATTATCGACATCACGCGCAGAACAGGAGCGATCTTTATCGATACCTGGTCGGCATGATAGAGGAATGCCGATTTCGGTATGACCTCTCCGAGTATGAGCAGCAGCGGTGTCATAACGATGATTGCGATAAGTCCGCCTGAGTCCCCGAACTGTCTCACCGCAAGACCAGTCGCAATGGCCGTGCAGCTTATCACCGCGAGATTAGTGCCGACCAGCACGATGCTGAAGAAGTATTCAGGCGTGCGCAGCAGCTTTTCGAGCAGCCTTGCCCTCCAGGAACCCTGTCTCGCCCTGCTGTGAAGCCTCACCTTGCTGCACGAGACGATTGCCGTCTCGGCGCCGGAAAAGAAGGCGCCCAGGAGCAGCGTGAGAAGGATCAGCGCGAGAGAGGCCCCCGTACTCACTGCTCGACCTCCTCTCCGAGCCGCTCGATCTTTATCTTGTCCACCCTCGTCTTTCCCGATGAAAGCACAAGAAAGCGCAGCGATCCCGACGTAAAAGACTCGCCGTCTCCCGGTATCCTGCCTGTCAGATCACACAGATATCCGCCGATCGTCTCGACCTCCCTCGAATCGAGCTCCGTGCGAAAAACGTCGTTGAGTTCCTCGAGCCGCATAGATCCCACGACGACGATATGATCATCATCGATAAGATTGTAATCCTCGACACGCGGCTCCCTCCTGTCACGGATCTCTCCGAATATCTCCTCGAGGATATCCTCGAGTGTCACGATCCCCTCGTATGAGCCGTGCTCATCGACGACGATGACGACATGTTTATGTGATGACGTGAGTTCTCCCAGAAGATCCCTTATAGGTTTCGTCTCCGGCACGAAAGTGACAGGACGGATCAGTTCGCGAAGGGTTATCCTCTCGTTTCTTGAATAACGCAGGAGATCCTTCGTGTGCAGGATCCCGACGATCTTCTCGGGATTGCCGTCATAGAGCGGGACCCTGGTGAATCCTCTTTCCCTGACCTGAGCCACGGCATCCTGGAACATCGTTTCCACATCGAGTGAGAAGACCTCGACTCTCGGCGTGAGGATCTCGTGGACGTCCGTCTCCGCGAAGAGAAAGAGGTTTGTGAGGATCTCCTTTTCAAACTCGTCGAAAAGGCCATCTCTGTAGCCCATCTCGACCGCGGTGGCAAGTTCCCTCGAGGCGTACTTCTCCTTTGTCTCGCCGAACAGATTCCGGCAGATCTCCACCGATGAGTCGGCTATCTTCCCGAGAACAACGGTAACGGGGTAAAAGAGGTACATGAGGAATCTGACCGGTACCGCTATGACGGTAGAGAGGCTGCCCGCCCTCTTGATCGCGATACTCTTCGGCACGATCTCACCGAACATCAGGATGAGCACGGTCATCACTATCATCGCATAGCCCACGCCGCGTTCACCGAACAGCTTGATCGCGAGGACGGTCACAACGCTCGTATTGGCGATATTGACGAGCAGATTGCCAAAAAGAATCGTGACGAGGAGTTTTCTCGGAGCGGCCAGCAGAGAAGCTACTTTCCTCTGCTTTCTCGATCCGGACGACATGCCGGCGACATTGGACCTCTGTAACGAAAAAAGAGCCGTCTCGGACCCCGAAAAGAAGGCCGAGAAAGCAAGAAGCACTATAACCGCTATTATAAGGGGGAGGTGTTCTCCCGGAGACGTGCCTGGGGGGGGTTGCATTACTGCTCATCCGGCGAATCGCCGAACCGTTCCCTCGCTTCCGCCGCTTCCTCGCTGTCGGGGTATTCTCTTATCAGCCTGTCGGCGACTCCCCGTGCCAGTTCCGAATCCCCCGTCCTGTCGTAGGTGATCGCCATCCGAAGCAGGACGGCCGGAGTCTTCTTGCCGCGCGGATAATCCTGAAGGATCGTCGAGAATTCCCTTAAAGCATCGTGGTCTTTGTCGAGTTCGAGATAACATTCACCCCTGACATACCTGACATCCTCTGTCATCGGGTCGCCTGGATACTCCCGGAGAAATTCTTCTGATTCCTCGAGAGCTATCTCGTATTCCATGCGGCTGAAGTCGAGATATATCTGGCGATACATCTCCTCGGGGGTTGGAACAGCCGCGGCAGCCGCCGCTGAATCGGAGGAAGAGACGGCCCCGTCGCCGGTCACAAGGAGAGGATCCGGCGACGAGACTGTATCTGGTATTACCCGGGTCTGGGTTGACGGATGACGAACGGACCTCTGTACCGGAGCCTGCTGCTCCTCTTCGAGCAACACGTAGAGCGCGTTGATCTGGTCCTTTATCTCCTCGAGATCCATGCTGGACCTGGCCCCGCTCCGGCGGAGCTGCTCCTGCTGACCCTCCAGCATCGTCTCGAGATGATAGATCCTTCGCTGAAGGAGAGCATTCTCCTCCAGCAGGGAGTCCATCTTGGAATCGATCGCAAGCGTCGCCTCCGGGGCATTCCAGAAATTTCTGCCCCAGCACCCCCCGAAAACGAGGGTGGCGGCAAACACCGACACTACGATCAATAAACGGATGACTGGTCTGTTCATCACATTCCGTCTATTCTTTTATCAGCATGTGAGCACGGCGGTTCATGGCCCAGGCGTCTTCGTCGTGTCCGTTATCGAACGGCCTCTCCTCGCCATAGCTGATCATCGACAGTTTACCAGCGTCGATCCCGTACGCGAGGTAGAAATCTATGACTGCCTTCGCCCTCTTCTCGCCCAGAGCGAGGTTGTACTCGGCTGTGCCGCGTTCATCGCAGTGACCCTCGATGACGAGGACCGCGTCGGAACGGGACAACAGTAGCTCGGCATTGGCCTCGAGCACGCCCTTGAACTCACCCTTGATGCTGTATTTGTCAAAATCAAAGTAGATGTCCTCGAGAACGAGGGACTCAAGCTCCTCTTCCTCGATGACTGCAGTTTCTTCCTCTTCAACCGGAGGCGGAGGCGGAGGCGGCACTTCCTCGGCAGGAGTAATATCCTCTTCTATCGGAGCGGCCTCTTTTTTCGAGCATGCCGGCAACACCATAAGCGCGGCAAGCATCAGAACCAGAAACAGAACACCGTAACGCTTCATATCGACAAACCTCCCTGTTTGCAGCAGCAGTGTCAATCAATCGAACTTCAACTCTCCATATCGCGGCAATAATACCTTCAGCCCCGGAAATTGGAAACGATTATTTTAACAAATTTTTCTGATAAAACGCGCTCATCTCGACCTCAGAGGGGACCAGGACGGCGCCTCTCCCCTGGCAAGCCTTCTTTTCGTCCCCGAATCAATATCGATTATCACTATCCACGGCTCCGCTGAGTACCTCACAACCGCGGCTATATGCCTGCCGTCGGGGGCCCAGCAGGCATCTTCATAGCTGAAGTAATCATCGAATACGGTCTCGAGCCAAAGGCCGTCGGGAGAGATCAGCTTCATCCTGTACAGCCCCCCGTCGCGTGACGAGTAGGCGATAAGGTCTCCCCTCGGCGACCAGTCGGGAGAGGTGTTGTAATTCCCCTCGGTGGTCAGCCGCCTGACGTTTCCGCCGTACCTGTCCATGATATAGAGCTGCGGCACCCTTGTCCGGTCCGACACGAACGCTATCTCCCTGCCGTTCGGAGCCCAGACCGGAGATACATCTATCGCGCGGTTCTTTGTCAGGCGCCGTCCGAGCTTGCCGTCGAGGCCCATCAGGTAGATCTCGCTGTTCCCTTTCAGACTGAGCGTCACTACGAGCTCGTCGCTCACAGGATTATATGCGCCCGCTATGTTGAGGCCCTTCCTGTGGGAGATCAGATTTCGAGAACCTTTGGACAGATCGATCATGTATAGATCGGGATTGTCCCGGCGGTATGAGGTGAAAACGAACCGGTGGTCGTCGACCCATAGTGGTGATACCACGAGTTCATCTGAAGTGATCTTCTTTTCGCCGTGCCCGTCGTAGTCCACGACGTGGAGGCTCTTCACCTTTCCCTCACGCCGAGTAAAGAGCAGTCTGGTCCTGGCGACGCCGGTCTCGCCTATAAGAAAGAAGAGTATCTCGTCGCAGAGTTCGTGTGCGACGGTCCTGAGCGCAGTGTGCTTGAACCTGTATCTCTTGCCGAAGATCATCTCCCGGCTGACGAAATCGATCAGGCTGGCGTCGAGTGAATATTTATCGCCGTCCCACGAGAGTCTTCCCTCGACTATTGCCGAGGCTGTCCCGCCGTCCGCGAGGGTATCCGTACCCGCGGAGAACTCGAGCGGGATGAAGACGGATGTGTACTTGAGGTCCTGCCTCAGGACCGATATAAGGTATTTCGACGCGGCGCGAAGGTCATCCCTGTCTATATCGAGATCCTTCACTACTATAGGGATCTGCCCTCCCCCCGCCTTGTTCGAACTGAGGTGCACATCCATCTGGGCCTCAGCCCCGAGCGGAGACATGGCAACGATGAGCAGCGCCGTGAGGATCCCGTATCGTCTCATCAGGTTGTAATTCCTTTCTCGGACCGACTCGCTGTCTTTTGCCGGCTATTTTTTCTGCGTAAATGTAAAATGTATCCCGAGCCACGATTCGCCGAATGCCCTTGGAAGGGGCGGAAACGGATCGGCGCTCCTTATGGCCCTCAGCGCGGACCGATCGAAATGGGCGTTCCCCGAAGGTGTCTCGACCCGCAGGTCGCTGACCCG
>DAOVNN010000285.1 GCA_030630165.1 Candidatus Krumholzibacteriota bacterium | reverse complement strand
CAGTTCCCGTTCAGAGACCGTATCGAGCAGGTCCTGGACGTCCCCGTCATCCGGCCCCATCGCCATATCCAGCGGGCCGTCCTCGAGATAGCTGAATCCGCGGTCCCCGTCGGCTATCTGGAGGGACGAGATGCCGAGATCGAGAAGGGCTCCCTCGCACCTCTCGCCGGCCAGATGATTCGATATGTCAGAGAAATTGCCTCGAACGAGCCTGACTCGGTCACCGAACCTCTCGAGTCTTTCGGTGGCGGCCGCCAGGGCCTTGGGGTCCCGGTCGATCCCAACGAGCCCGACGCCCTCGCCGCCCGCCTCGAGGATCGCCTCGGCGTGCCCGCCCGTCCCGACCGTTCCGTCGATGTATGTCCCTTCCCTTCCTGTCATTAAAAACCTCACGACCTCATCGACCAGGACAGGCGTATGTATCACCTGCCGTCCACCTCCGGCGGGCTGACTCCCGCCGTCGGCCGACCGGCAGCGGGTACGCCCAGCTTTCCTCTTTCGACCTTCAGGTACCTTAAGGCCTTCCTCCAGTCGGAAAAAACGGGGGCCATCTTCGTACTGCTTACGAAAGCGAAGATACTGAGGAGATAGTCGTTGAATCCGCTGAAGATGACCCCGGGGCTCCTGCCGATCAGCCTTTCGAGTGACTGGAACACCCTGTAGTCGGTATGACGGACGCCGGCGAAGTCGAGGATGCAGCATCCGCCCGATGCGGTAGAGGCCGAACCGATGTGACCGACGAGCGTCTCGGCATCGCTGCTGTCGATGATGCCTGAGATCCTCAGGACCTCTATGCCGTCGCGTTCGGTACGGTAGACTCTCATCCCTGCTCCCCGCCTTCTTAGTATTCCCAGTCTCCGTCGCGGAATGTATCCTCCGCCTCACGGCTGATCTTCTCGTAGTCCTCGATCGACCAGACCTCGATGTAATTGAGGACTCCGACGACCATTACCTTCTTCGGGCCGCCCAGCGTCTCGAGCATCGCAGACGGAATCGCGATCCGGCCTGACTTGTCGAGGTTGAGCGTCCTTGATTTCTTGCTGTAGAACCTTATGAAGTTCCTCTTCTCCAGACCCGGTGGGAGATTGTGCAGCCTGCTGACGACTACCTCGTTCCATTCGTTTACCGGGTAGAGGTTGAGGCACGTCTCCTTACCCATGGAGATGACGTACATCCCCGACGACGCTTCAGGCACCAGGTGCCTGAACCTCGCGGGGACCATCAGGCGGCCCTTCATATCGATAGTGCATTCAAAATTTCCAAGAAAGTTCTGCATCTCCGGCCTTCCGGAGGCTTTTCCCCGTCTCACCTCACAGCCGGAAAAATCGGTTGGCGCCGGCAGTGACAATTTCTACATTTAGGGGACTTACCTCTCCATTTCGACCCACTTTACCCCACTACGTCCCACAGTGTCAAGAGAAAATGTCCCGGCGGAGCATATTTTGTCGCATTATAATATGTTGTGTTATAAAGAGTTATGGAGTACGTGTGAAAAAATGATCAGATTTTTCCGTTTTTCCCTTCTCTCCCACTCCCTACCACGGGCAGAAACGGAAACCATCGGACAGGGATCAGGCGGCAGTCATCTTTCCTCCCCTTCCCCAACAGGTTCGAGCCGGTAGAGGGTGTAGGTCACCGGATCGGGTTTGCGGATCCCGAGGTTCGATATGACGGCTTCTCTGAGCGCGGTAAACCGGTACCCTCTTATCACGGCCCCGTCAAAACGACGCGGCACCCGGTGACGATCGACCAGATAATCGGCCCCGAGATCGAGGTACAACCCCTCATCGATGATCGTCTCGACATCGATCCTTTGCCGCATATCGTTAATCTCCGGCGTGACCAGCCCTCCGAGGTCGAGCACCTCTCTCTGAGAGAAATAACCTATCACGCCTATGTCGGGAGAAGCGACAACCGAGCCGGGCGCCGAGTTTACGGCGAGCCAGCTCCCCATCGGTACGAGGACCTCACCCAGCCCCTTCGAGAACTCCCTCGTCGGGCGCACCACTACGATGAAATAGAAGCCGAGGCTCTGGATCATGGCGGCGCAGGCGATGATGACGATCATCCTGCGCATCGTCTTCGGGTCCGAGTCGCGAAACAGCCTCGCCGCTCCCGCGAAACCGACGGCGATTATCGCCGGGAAGACGGGCAGGAGATATCTGGATAGAACGTGAAAATCGAATATCACGTAGACGACGGGAAGAAGAAATACCCACAGGAGCAGCAGAAGAAGTCCCCCGGGCGAGAGCCCTCTCTCTTCCTCAAGGAGGGTCCTGTCGCGGAATATTCCTTTGATCGTGAAGGCCACCGCCGCAACTGCCGGCAGAAGGAGAGTAGCCCCGATTATCTTCAGAGGGACGAGAGTGGATGCCAGCATGTCCATACCGAATGCCGGCCTGCCCTGTTTGGCACCGGCGGTCAGCGGCAGGAATGTGCCTGTATGCGCATGGATCATGAGGAGCCAGCCGGCCATAAGGACGGAGAAGACCAGGATCCACATGAACCGCCTGCACAGTGGAGTCGACCGTTCAGCGATGGAAAATGAAATAACAGCCGCCGGGACCATCAGTCCCGCCTCCGGCCTGGCCAGACAGGCCAGGAAGAGAAGCAGCCCGAACAGAGCGCTCCTGCCCGTCGAGCGTGTCGCCGTAACTGCGGCGAACAGGCAGATGAGAACGGCAAGCATCGCGAATGAGGATTCCATCCCCGTCGCGCTCCACCTGAGCAGCCAGGCTTCACAGGCCAGCACCGCCGCGGCAGAGCCCGCGACCAGCCGTCTTCCATCCAGCTTCATCACAAAGAAGTAGAGCATCACTATCGACAGGACGCCGGCCGCCCATGAGAGTATGCGGGTCCATGCAGCCAGATCCCCGCCTGAAAGATGGACGAGTGCCAGTATGCCGACCCACAGGGGGCTCGTTGCGCCATACGACGGATCGCCCCTGTTGAACGAGAGCTCTCCCGCCTCGGCAAGATTTCGCGCGTACTGCATGTGGATATAGGTATCGTCCGTGATCGAACCGGCGATCGGAATGCTCGCGGCGGCGAAAAGGGCTGCACAGGCGGCGATCGTCACGATATCCAGCCTGTTAACGGAACCTGCCATCATGCATCCCCCCTTTTCCCGGCTATCAGCTCGAGCTCGCGGGAGAGACTCTCCGCCGCGGCTCTTCTTGACAGATCCGGCCTCGGCGACAGGTCATAGGCCGTATCGAGTGTCCCGCCGATGTGCGCAGAATATATCCGTTCCAGCGCGGCGGCGACATCGCCGGCATCGCCGGGCCCGACGACCTCACCCCTCCTCAGACCGGTGATGATATCGGCTGCCTCCCCCGCCGGCGCGAGGGCGAGGATCGGTCTTCGCGCGCCGATGTACTCGTACAGCTTGCCGGGTACGAGCCCGTTGTACCTTTCATCGTCGTGTTTTATCAGAAGAAGGACGTGGCTCTTTCTCTCCCTCTCGACACATCCGGCATGCGGCATGTTGTCCTCGAATGTCACTGTCCCTTCGAGATCGAGACCTTCCAGATGTTCGTTCTCCGATTCCCTGGCGCCGATGAATGTTACCCTGACATCTCCTCTGGCCCCTGGAACCGACTTGAAGAATTTCGACATACCATCGAGGAATACGCGCGACTTCCTGCCGAGGGTGAGCATGCCGCAATGCGTGATCTGCAGGGGGCCTTCCGGCGGTCTGTCCGACTCTCCCTGGAAATCCTCCTCGTCGTACCCGTTCGGTATCCGTACCGCATTGCACGAAGGTATCCTGCGCGCCAGTTCATCCCTCTGCCATTTCGTCGTAACGGTGACCGTGCCGGCCCGCTGCGCAACGCGCCTCTCCATCCCTTCGAGGATCGACTTGTGAGGGAGTGAGACGGGATCACGAAGATAAAGTG
>DAOVNN010000222.1 GCA_030630165.1 Candidatus Krumholzibacteriota bacterium | reverse complement strand
GAAGACAATATCCCGATGGTCCGCAAGTTCCTCGCTCAGCCCGAGGTTATCAAGGCCATCCCCAAGGATGCAGAGTTCTTCTGGTTCGACGAGTGGATTCCCCTCCAGGAGGGCGGCAGGGCGAAGTACCTCTTCCTTCTTTCGAAGAGCGACATGGTGTCTGGAGCGAACCTCCAGCAGGCCACTCCCCAGCCCGACCCTTCGAGCCCCCAGCGCCTGATCGTCTCCTTCCAGTTCAACAGGAAGGGCGGCCGCGAGCTGGCAAGATTTACCGGACGTAACGTCGGACGGTTCACAGCAATCGTTCTCGACGGCAAGATAAGAAGCTACCCCGTCATCAGGTCGAAGATTCCTGACGGCCGGGGATATATCGAGGGCAACTTCACCGACGAGGAGGCGAGGGACCTTTCGGTCATCCTCCGCGCCGGCGCTCTGCCCGCAGACCTGATCCCCCGCGAGGAAAGGACGGTCGGCCCGAGTCTCGGTTCCGATTCGATCCACCAGGGCGTGCGCGCGGCGCTGCTCGGCCTCATAGTGGTGATCCTCTTCATGCTGGTCTACTACAAGGTCTCCGGCGGCATAGCCGCTGTATCCCTTGTGTTCAACCTTCTCATCCTCTTCGGGGCGCTCGCCTATCTCGGCGCCGCGCTGACGCTGCCCGGTATCGCAGGAGTGATCCTGACGATCGGTATGGGCATCGATGCGGCAGTGCTGATCTTCGAGAGGATACGAGAGGAGCTCAGGAAGGAAAAGACGGTCAGATCGGCGATCGACGCCGGTTACGACCGTGCCTTCACGACTATTCTCGATGCCAACCTGACGACCCTGATCACGGCCGTCGTGCTCTGGCAGTTCGGAACGGGCCCGATCAAGGGGTTCGCGACGACTCTGAGCATCGGCATCGTAGCAAGTATGTTCACCGCTCTCGTGTTCAGCCGCATTGTATTCGATCTGTGGACGAGGAGCGGGCGCGTGAAGAAACTCAGTATATAAGAGGTCATTCCGACGAGGAGAAGAGATGAAGTTCTTCGGTGAGACACATATAAATTTCTCGGCGTTCAGGAACAAGGCGTTCATCCTGTCGGCGGTCGTGATCGTCGCGGGACTCGTTTCTCTCGCCATAAATGGCGGCCCCAACCTCAGTATCGACTTCGAGGGGGGCACGCTCGTACAGGTCAGGTTCGACGAGCCCGTTCCGATCGGCGATCTCCGTGATACGGTCGAGCAGGCCGGCTACGCGGATGGCGAGATACAGGAGTTCGGTGCGGCAAACGAGTACCTGATCACTATAGAGAAGATCAGCGAGGGGGGCCTGGCATCGGAGAAGCTGCTGGACGTTCTCAACGCGACCTGGCCCGGTTCCGGCTGGGCTGTCGTCTCGTCCCGCGATATGGAGCCCGACCTCTCGGAAAACTTCGAGGGCGGCAACCTCGTTATCGTCAGCGCCGACTCGATCCCTCCGATCGAGACGCTCAGGAGCGGCGTCAAGAAGGGCGGCGTTGGTATCATCGAGCTGACCCGCGAGAGCGAAAGCACCGTCGCGTTCAGCCTGCCGTACATGGGCATCGAGGCCAAAGCTGTTGGCAAGCTGCTGGATGCCATGAGGGAGCGGTTCCCAGATCGCGAGATCGATGTTCGCCGTACAGAGACCGTTGGCCCGAAGATCGGTGAGGAGCTCAAGAACAGGACCTGGGCGGCAATCGTCATATCGCTGTTCGGTATCCTTGTATATATCTCGTGGCGGTTCGAGTTCAAGTTTGCCATCGGCGCTATCGTTGCGCTGGTCCATGATGTTCTGATCACGGTCGGCATCTTCTCGATAATGGGCAAGGAGATATCGCTGGTCATCGTCGCGGCGCTGCTGACGATCGTCGGATACTCGCTCAACGATACGATCGTCGTCTATGACAGGATCAGGGAGAACTTCAGCCTGAGGCGGCGCGAGTCGTACGAGAAGATGATAGACATCTCGATCAACCAGTCGCTCGGCCGTACGGTGATCACATCACTGACGACGTTGATAGTGATCTTCTTCCTCTTCTTCTATGGAGGAGAGGTCATACACGACTTCGCGTTCGCGTTGATGGTCGGTATCATCGTGGGAACGTACTCTTCGATATTCGTCGCCAGCCCGGTACTCGTCGAGTGGCAGAACAGGATTGCGGGACGCAGCAAGAAGAAGGCGTAAGAGCCGGATAGACAAGACTTCGGAAGGAGCAGGACGTGGTCTCGGTTGTAAAGCATACGAGGCTTGTCCTGCTCTTTCTTTGTGCGAGCTTCATCCTGGCAGGCGGCGCGCACGGGCAGGAGATCCCCAGGGACGAATATCTCAAGTATGTGCCCCTGACTTATCCCCGCTTGGTGCAGCAGACGGCCGCTACGGATGCCCTGCACCTGTACGGCGACCAGAGTGACCCGGCCTGGCGGGATGTCGATCCGGTCGACGGTATCGATGACGCCCGGCACGAGGTCCTGATGGCGCTGGCCGTCCGCTTCGCGCCTTATCTCGTGCAGAACACTACGAACATCCCCACGAATTTCGAGACCTACATCGAAAATTCCGGGTCTTTTCCCCTCTTTGTCGATACATGGGATCTCACCGGACATGAATCCAGGCTGATCCGGGCCGAGGGTATAGAACTCGAGGACGACAGGCTTCTGGAGCTCCTTGAGCAGTTCACCCCCCGGGAGCCGCGGGAGCCGGCAGTTCGGGATCTTCTGGTCCAGCAGCGCCCCGACCTCTTCAAGGTGCTGTTCTTCGACTTTCCGGGTGAGGGGCCGGGGCCGTGGCAGATGGGATACGCACCGGAGTATCAGAACACACCCGGGCACCGGCAGAATGCATTCCCGCACTCCTTCATCCATCCCTTCCTGTCGAGGGCCGATGACGGCGATTCCGTGCCGAGGTACGAACTGGTGCTTCAGTACTGGTTTTACTACCCGAGCAATGACGGAGGGAACAACCACGAGGGCGACTGGGAGCATCTCAACGTTGTGATCGCCCCGCTCAGCGTGGTAGGGCGGCCGCTCACCGCCGGGACCGTAGAACGCATCCTCACCGGCGATCTGCCTGCCTCAGGCGACGCCGCGGAGCCGCTGGTGATCCGCCGGGTGGAGTACTACTTCCATCATTTCGTGATGACACTCGATTTTACGGCGCCTGACGTCTACCAGTCCCGCGACGACTGGAAAAAAGAAGTCAAAAGCCGCCCCGAACTGCGCTTTCAGGAACGGGATATCTGGAAAGCGATCCGGCACATGGCTTACAGGGACGATACGGAGACGCAGATAAATACCCATCCGTTCGGATATATCGGTGCGGACAACAAGGGATTCGACCAGGCACTGTCGGCTCCGGGTGGGAAAAACCGCAACTCGCACGGCACATTTCCCTTTCCCGGCAGGTACCATAACATCGGGCCGGCGGGCGCTACCGAGCAGGTCTCGGTGCACGTCGATTCCAGGCAGTACTGGAAAAAGCTGAAAGAGGGCAAGGTCACAGAGGGTCCCGAGTTCAAGCGCGGAAGCGTTATCGGGCTGGCCGATCCGGACCGCCTGCGGATTATCCCGGACTGGGAACGGATCGTCGACAAGATGTTCGAGGACGCCGTCGCGCGAAGAGACTGGAGCTGGATGGTCCTTCCGATACGATGGGGATACCCGGCGACTGAGTCCCCGTTTTCCGGGATCATCGATCACACGGACACCGGGAACCTTGCCCCCGTAGGGCCTGCCTACAGTTCGGGATGGAATGTCACTGGAGCCGCGACGGGCTTCCACACATACGAACCAAACACCCTTGTGTCGGTATTTCCGCTGGGCCTTCAAGACAGCTTCCGCAACGATTTCGGCTTTTTCACCTTTACTCTGCCCGTATTGTTCAACCTGCCGCCGCTCGATTTTCTGACCCGGATAGCTTCCTACCCGCTCAAGCTCGCGTTCGGTCGACGTGATCCCGTGTACTATCCCAAGCAGGGCGTTCCGTTCCGTTTCTTCGGGCTGTCGTCGGGTATCTCAGTACAGATATTCCACGAGGACTTCAACGCTCTGGCCCTGAACCCGGACCTGTTTGATGAATTCATTCTCCGGCCTCTGTTTCATTTTATCGACAGCGGCGGAGACACGACGACCGTCGTTACTGACAGCCGGGATTTCCAGGATAATTCGGTGGGCTCTTTCTTTCAGGTCGCGTTCTACATCGGGGGACACTTCGCCAGCGAGAACACGGTGCGCAATTCACGCTCTACCTTCGGCCTGGACCTGGAGTTCAACAACATCCCGTCCTATTCATACAGTGCGGAGATCAACTACTGGGAATACGCGGGGAGCATCCGCTACAGCATCTCTTCGTCGCGGCTTCAGCCTTTCATAAAGGGCGGATACGGCTGGAGCTGGTACAGGCTGGAGAACATACAGGCGAACGGCGAGCCGTTCGACCGGCCGGAATCAGAATGGATCAAGCCGAACAGCATCTGGCCGAACGTGTGGCACATCGGGCTGGGGATGGAATTCATCCCATGGAGGCGTGTCGGGAAGTTCCCCGGAGGAATGGAGCTGGCGCTTCGTTTCGAGTATGGATACTACACGCAGCATCTCGGGCTCGATCTCTCTGAAATTCCTCTCGAAAAGCTGGGACTCCTTTTCAGTACCCTGGGAGATATACCAGGCAGCGAGAGAGTTTCCCGCCATGACTTTCTCTTTGGAATGACGCTGAGCTTCTGATGGTGGCTTAAGCGTCCTTTAAGCGGAAGGCGCAGAGCGTGATCTCGATACTTCAGCACACGGGACTGGTCCTGCTCTATCTTTTAATACTCATCTCTGACATCCTCATCTTCGCCGGGCTGCCGGGCGGCTGGATAGGCCTGGGGATCATATTTATCTATGACCTGGCCAGCAAGTTCGCCGTCGTCGGGTGGCAGTGGTGGATCGTCCTGGTAGTTCTTCTTGTGGTCGGGGAGATCATAGGGGCTTTTCTGGGGACTGTCGTGGTCCGGAAGAAGGGCGCCTGGAAGTGGGGGGCAGTCGGGGCCTTTGCCGGGGGTATCATCGGGGCTATTCTCGGGACCTCTGTGCTGCCTGTTATCGGGAGCGTGATCTTCGGGCTGCTCGGGGCGTTTGCCGGGGCGGTCCTGGCCGAGTACATCCAGTACGAGCGGATGGACGATGCGCTGAAGACG
>DAOVNN010000119.1 GCA_030630165.1 Candidatus Krumholzibacteriota bacterium | reverse complement strand
CGCCGGAAGGATCCCGATAATCAAGGAGGACTGGTTCTATTCGATCGATATGGGGGGAGACATATATCTCGAGATGTACAAACCTTCCGGCCCGCTCGAGGATATCATCGAGGTCACCGATCTCATTGCGGAAGCCAACGGAAAATTCTCCGCAGGATTCAAGATCGAAGGACCGATCACCGATCCTGTGATACTCGGTGATCTGAGGCTGGAGAACGCCGGGTTCAGGCCGTCCGGAATGGAGGAGCGGTTTCGCGAGGTAGATGCCAACATACTGCTGCAGGACTCGCTGATAACGATTAAGCAGCTCAAGGGAAAAGAAGGCAAAGACGGCTCGTTCGCTGGAAGCGGAAAGGTGGGTCTCAGCGGCTGGCGACCAGAGTGGTACGACATCGATCTCCAGGTCGATAAATTCCTCTTTGCCAGCATTGCGAATGTGATGGCCATAGCAAGCGGTGATATCCATATCGGGACCGATATGGTCGCAGGTCGCCCTGTCCCTTCGCTGACAGGGGATCTCGAAGTCAACAGGGCAGAGGTCTTCCTCGCTCTGGACGAGTTGTCGTCGAGCGGCGGTTCAGGAGCAGTGACACCTTCGCTGCTGGCGCTCATAGACCTTGAGATTCCGGGTAACGCATGGATAAAGACACCGGACGCCAGTATAGAGATGCGTGGAGATATAACCCTGCACCACGATATGCGTGGGACCTACCTCAGGGGCAAACTCGAGCTTGTCAGGGGATTCTATAATGTCTACGGCAACAAATTCAAGGTGAGGTCCGGCCAGCTCGAGTTTGTGCACGCCGGGGGATTCCGGCCGGTAATCGATATCGAGGCCGAGACCCTCGATCCCGAGGGCCGCAAGATATTCCTGTCCCTGCTCTGGATGCAGGACGATGTCGAGCCGAAGCTGACGCTGGTGCATGAGGATCCCGGATACAGCGAGACGGACATATGGAAGATGCTCGGCGGCGGTATCGTCGGCACACCCGGGGGGCAGGAAGGATGGGACGCCATGGGCACGGCGCAGAATCTGGCCGCGAACTATCTCGAGAGGGTGCTCAACTCCCAGATGCAGGGGATCACGATCGAACTGGAGACTGAGGGGATGGTGGACCGCACGACGAACGGGACCGATCAGAAGCAGACGATGGTCGCCGTGGGCAAGTACCTCTCGGAGGGACTCTATGTCAAGTACAGGCAGGGGCTTGCGATATCGACGGCCAGACAGATCGAGGTCGAGTACAGGATAAACAGGTTGTTCCTCATCAGAACGCAGCTGATAAAGCACTCCGATACGGCGATGAAGGGGGAGAGCTCAAGGAGCAGCGACGAGTATAACGTCGACCTCAAGCTGCGCTGGGAGTTCTGATACCGCGAAATCTTCGTTAAATCACTTGAAAATAATCAAATCAGGGGACATCTTTATAGTGGACTGAGCCTTGGGAGGATCGATAGATGAGGCGGCCTGTTAACCGTCTGTTGGCGCTTGCGTTGATCGTACTGGCCCTTTCCGCCGTAATGGTGGAGAATGCCGGTGCGCAGGCGTGGCGGTTCGGCAAAAACAAGGTCCAGTACAAAAAATTCGACTGGAAAGTCCTCAAAACTCCCCATTTCGACGTACATTTCCACGAGGGATACAGGGATCTGGCCGCAAGGACCGCTGTGATCCTCGAGTACGGGTACGGCAAGCTTTCGAACGATTTCGATCATGATATCGGCTGGCGGATCCCCGTCATCCTCTACGCGAGCCATTCGTATTTTCAGCAGACCAACATCACCTGGGGCCTCCTGCCCGAAGGAGTCCAGGCATTCGCCGAGCCGACGAGGAAAAGGATGGTCCTCCATTTCGGTGGCTCAAATGCGGATTTCGCACACACGGCGATCCATGAGCTCGTGCACATGTTCCAGTTCGATATAATATACGGATCGCTGCTCAGGTCCGCCTTTGCGCAGGGTGCCCTGTTCAACATCCCCCTCTGGTTTGCCGAGGGGGGGGCTGAATACTATTCAGTAGGAGGCATGGACGCGACCGCCAGGATGTTCATGCGCGACGCCACTGTCTTCGACTACCTGCCGTACGACCTCAACTACGCAGGCGGCTACATGAACTACAAGGCAGGGCAGTCCGCCATCAATTATATCAACGAGACATACGGCCCCGGCAAGGTCGTGGAGATCATGGACCAGCTGAGGTACCGGCGCTCCCTCGAATCCGCTCTGAAATCTACACTGGGAATAACTACCAGCGAGCTTTCAAAGGCATGGAAGAAGGAACTGCGGCGCAAGTACTGGCCGAACTATGCCGACAAGATGGAGCCTGAGCATTACGGACGCCGTCTCACCGACCATGTCAAGGAGCACAGTTACCAGAATACCAAACCGGAATTCTCGCCTGACGGCGAGTACATCATCTTCTACTCGGACAGGAAGGGTCTTGACGGCATCTACCTGATGAACGCCATTACCGGCAGGATAGAGAAGAAGATACTCACCGGCTCCCTTTCCGAGAAGTTCGAGTCTATCCGCTCGATGAAATCGAGCCTTGTATGGGCGCCGGACGGAAAGAGCATCGCTTTCGTCGCCAAGTCGGACGGACGGGACAGGCTGTTCATCATGTCCGTGCCCAGGGGCAAGATACTGAAGGAGATCGACATACCGGTCGACTTCTTCTTCAGCCCGGCCATTTCTTCCGATGGGAAGATGGTAGCGGTAGTGGGTACCTTAAAGGGCAAGACGGACCTGTATGTATATGACCTCGAGGCGGAGACGACGATACAGGTCACCGACGATATGAACGACGAGGCCGATCCGGTCTGGTTCCCGTACGGCAGGAAGCTCGCCTACAGCCGGCATCCGCTCGTCGCCGTCCAGCCGATATTTGCTCGCGACAGCACGGGTGTTGACAGGCTCGCCGGGGTCAACCTGCAGCTCGGCGACAACGTCCTCGAGGTTGAAACGGATATATGGACCGTCGATGTAGATACAAAGGAAAAGGAACTTCTCATCTCGACCCCGGGGAACGACAGCGCGCCGCTGATCATCAAAGGCGGCGACGAGATCATCTTCACATCCGACGAGACGGACATTACAAACCTCTACAGGGGTAACCTGATCAATGGCGCCTATCAACGCTTCACCGATGTGCTCGGCGGGATATTTACCCCGTCGTACTCCGAGGAGAGGGACAGGCTGGTATTCAGCGCCTTCAACCAGGGCGGATACGATCTCTTTGTAATGGAGCAGTTTTCTCAGAAATCATCGGTCTCATATTCCACGGGAAGCCCGATGATGACTGAGTCCAGAGACAGATCGAGGCCTTTCGGCAGGGTGCCGGATTACAGTATCCATCCGGCTGAACCTGTAGCCATGAAAACTGCGTCGGCAGACCCGGTCGATTCGCTGCTCAACACGATAGATCTGGGCAGGAAGTGGCTGGGTGACAGGGACAGAGTTTCGGGAAGCGTGAGCGGAGAGATAACCGGAAGCGGGACAAAACCGCCTGGTGAAGCAGGAATCCCTGACCCGCGAACAGGTCGGGATGTTCCCTTTATTGTTATCAACGAGGATTCGAAGGAAGGTATGCATCCCGATTCACTCGACGCGAAGCGGGAGCTGATGAAGGAGAAAATCGGCACTATCGAGCCGTACAGCCTGAAGTTCCAGCCTGATTACATCGGTAACGGGGTAGGACTCTTCTTTTCGACAGGCATAGGATTCGGACTGGCAAACCAGGTGGCGTTCAGCGATCTGCTCGGAGATCACCACATATTCCTGCAGTTCGGCTTGTACGGATCCCTCGAGGACAGCGACATCATGCTGAGCTACTATTACCTCAAGCGCAGGCTTGACTACTCGTTCGGAATCTTCCAGTTCAAGAACTATCTCAACTCGAGGATATCCTCTGTAGGGGAGATATTCACCGATTACAGGTACTTTTCTGAGCGGAATTACGGCGTCTTCGGCAACGTCAGCTTTCCCTTCTCGATGTTCACAAGGGCCGATCTCGAACTGCAGGCGTTCATCTCGGAGCGGGAGTTCTATATCACACCTGATATGATCGGCACGCCTGAAGAGGAATACTACCTCAACAACGGGACCTCGCAGAGGAGACTCTTCCAGCCTTCCCTCTCGATGGTGCACGACTCGGCGTACTATGGGGCGTTCGGCCCGGCGATCGGCTCGAGGTGGATGATCAGCGCCTCGCGGGCTGTCGGGTTCTCGAGCAAGGACATCTCGAGGACTACATTCCTCATGGATTACAGAAAGTATTTCCCGCTGTGGTACCGCAACTCGTTCGCCCTGCGCGCTGTAACGAGCATCAGCACGGGGCCTGACAGGCGCTTCTATTTCCTCGGAGGGCCGCTGACGCTGAGGGGCTACGAGTACCTGCAGTTCCAGGGCCCGAGGATGATCCTGGTAAACCTCGAATACAGGTATCCCCTGATAGACGCGCTGATATTCGGGTGGCCCGGCCGCTGGGGTATCGGGAATATCGGCGGGACACTCTTCCTCGACAGCGGTTCGGTATGGGGCGAGCCGGTGTTCATTGAGTCCATGAACCCGAGGCTCAAGCCGAGGGAGATCAACGGGCTCGACTTCTGGAGCGACTTCGGTGTAGGATTCTACATGAGGTTCGGGTACATGGTGCTCGACTTCCAGCTCGGCTGGCCGACCGATTTCAGGTATACTGGCAGGCCGGTGTTTCATTTCTATATCGGGCCGCAATTCTAGGATGCCGTCCGGCATAAGTCTCAGACTATCACGAAAGGGCTCCGCAGCTTGAAGACCGAACTGAATCCGCAGCAGACGCAGGCCGTAGAGAAGACAGAGGGACATGTTCTCGTGCTGGCAGGTGCGGGGAGCGGGAAGACAAGGGTACTGACCGAGAGGATCGCCTACCTCGTCAGGGAGAAGAAGATCTCCCCCGACCGTATTCTCGCTTTCACATTCACCAATAAAGCGGCTGGAGAGATGCGCGGGCGCGTAGCCAGGGCCGTGGGCGACAGGGGGGCGCCTTCCTGGATAGGTACCTTCCACGCTACGGGGCTGCGGATCCTCAGGCGCGAGGCGAAGCATATAGGATTCAGGAACAACTTCGCGATATACGATGAAGTCGATGTGACGAGCCTGATCAAGGACATCATGAAGAAGAAGGGGTGGAAGCTGGACGAGTATCCGCCCGCTTCGATCAGGACGAGGATCTCGAGGTGGAAGACCGGGCTGGTCCTTCCGGGTGAAGCGTTCGAGAACGCGGCAGACAGGCTCGAGGAACTCTATGCGACTGTATACGGCGAGTACGCGAAACAGCTGAAGAAATGCAATGCCTTCGATTTCGACGATCTGATCGTTCGGGTAGTGGAGCTTTTCTCCGCCCATCCCAAGGTCCTCGACAGGTACGCGAGACAGTTCAAGTATGTCCTCGTCGATGAGTTCCAGGATACGAACACGATCCAGATGGTGATGATAGACATGCTCGCTTCGACCCACCGCAATCTCTTCGTCGTGGGAGACGACGATCAGGCGATATACGGATGGCGGGGAGCGACGATAGAGAACATCCTCCAGTTCGACCGCGTATATGCCGATACGCTCACCGTCAAGCTCGAGGAGAACTACCGCTCCACCAGTACGATCCTCGATGCTTCGAACGCCGTGATCGCCAACAACGCCGGGCGCAAGGGCAAGAGCCTCTGGTCGAAGAAGGACCGCGGCGAGGCTGTCAGGATATATCACGCTTCTGATGACCGGGGCGAGGCGATGGCGGTCAG
This sequence comes from Candidatus Krumholzibacteriota bacterium, assembly GCA_030630165.1. Classification (GTDB taxonomy): domain Bacteria; phylum Krumholzibacteriota; class Krumholzibacteriia; order Krumholzibacteriales; family Krumholzibacteriaceae; genus JAUWCL01. The sequence continues at coordinate 2,547 of DAOVNN010000119.1, read as the reverse complement.
GGAAGCTATCATCAGGCTGATCCGCGGAGGATACAGCCGCAGCGAGATCGCTATTCTCTACCGCACGCACGCGCAGTCGCGCGCCCTCGAGACGGCGATGATGAGAGGGGGGCTGCCCTATCAGATCATCGGCGGAGTGAGGTTCTACGAGAGAAAAGAGATCAAGGATCTTTTAGCTTACTTAAAGCTGATCAGTAATCCCGATGACGATGTTGCTTTCCGAAGGGTATTGAATGTCCCGAAGCGCGGCATTGGCGGTGTGACCCTGGCGAAGATAGAGGAAGCGGCCGCGGGCGAAAGCCTGCATCCTTTCATCAGGAAACCTGGAGCGCTCGACAGGCTCGGCGCTGCGCAGAGGACAAGAGCGCTCGAGTTCTCCAAGATGATGGCCTCGTTCGAGCTGATGGCTGCCGACCAGACCGCGCATGAGCTCCTGTCGACCGTCATCGAGAGGACCGGGTACAGGGATTATCTCAAGGAGGACCCTGTTACCGCTCAGACGAGGCTCGAGAATGTCGAGGAGCTGCTCAACGAGACGCTGAGGTTCTCGTCTTCCTCGGAGAATCCCGTACTGTCGGTATTTCTCGAGGAGATCGCACTGCTCAGCGACATCGACGCGCTGAAGGGCGAGGAAAAGGTCAGCATGATGACCCTTCACAACTCCAAGGGACTGGAGTTCAGGGCGGTCATGATCACAGGGCTGGAGGAAGGATTGCTCCCGCACTATTCGGCCTTCGACGACGACACCGAGCTCGAAGAGGAACGAAGGCTCTTCTACGTCGGGATGACAAGAGCTATGGAGGAACTGTATCTCTACTGCGCCGCGAGCAGGATGCAGTTCGGCAGCTGGACCGGCAACAGGCCCTCGAGGTTCCTCGACGAGGTTCCGAAAGAACATACTGAAGTTACAGGTACAGCCGTGCCGAGACGCACTTTCTCGGACGTTGCGGCATCGATACCATCGTTCGATTCGTTCACGGAGAGTTCAGACATACACCGCGAGGACTCGAGGTACCGCGTGGGCGTTACCGTATTCCATCCCAAATTCGGCGAGGGAAAGATAAAGATTATCGAGGGGTCGGGGGCAGAGCTGAAGGTCTCGGTCCAGTTCCCCGGCTACGGGACGAAGAAGTTCCTCGCCAGCTATGCTCCGTTCACATTCAGGCGATGATCCCCCATGCATTCTCTCATGCTGATCTATTTAACCGGATTCGTTCCCGGTCGACTATCCAACCGGGTCATGATCTTATCTATCCTGCGGACCGCGTTCCGGTTTCCAAGTACCAGGTAGAGATCACGGGAGACCTGCAGGTGACTCCGGGCTTTATCGAACTCTTCCAGCATCTCAAAATGCCTGTAGATCAAGATGTGGGACCGGGCCAGAGCCTTTCTATCTCCCAACCGGGTGAAAAGATCGATGTTCTCCTGTTGCAGATCAATACCTTCCCGGTATTTTCCCTGTCTCAGATACACCTGGGAAAGATGATTGCGGAAATCTGCCAGGATCACGGGGTTGACGACATTGCCGGGAAGATTCCGGATTATCTCCATTCCCAGGAGATAATAGCCGGCAGCGGTGTTCCAGTCGCCACCGGAAAGAGACAATTCGGCGATATTCTTGCAGGTATAGAGAATTCTTTCAGGATTCCCTGATCTTTCCGCTTCATCGATCATGCGGATAAGATCCTCATCGTTCATGGCGGAGTCAACCTGGCTGGTATACATCCATTCGGCTATGGAGAATACCAGGGCGTGGTCAGCTCTATAGAATACATCGATTCCAATGTTAGTATCCAGTTGCTGCATGAATTCATCGGCTTTGTAGTGCAGACGCTCTATGTCGCTGTATGCGATAAAACGCACCTGATGATTCAGTGCGAAATCTATAAAATCCTGAAAGCTGGACCATTGTGGGGGGTAGTATTGGTATCGCATCCCCGAGTAGTAGGCCAGATGCGCCTTGCGGGCCATTATAACAGGAGTACTGCCTGGCTCCGTATTGTTTCTGAGGAAGCGGGCCACTTCCAGGATATAACCGGGCTTCTGACGGTTGTAGAATCTTTCGGTGGACACGTTGATTCCCAGTTCCCACAGGATCAGACCTGTCACGATCAGGATGCTGATAACAAGCATGAATGAGATTCGGGACTGACTTGTGGGAGCGGTATCAGCGGCAGAGGCCGCCTGCACGTCTTTCCTTCTGCGTGCGGTAGAGCGTCGGGCCGCGCGGCTGAGCCTCTGCGGCTTCTCTTTCTTTAGTGCTATAGGCTTGTTGATCCATTGCAGGATGCTGGAAAATCTGTATTCCAGCCATTTTCCCAGGCCGGACCGGTCCGCGCTGCCTGCTCCGAACAATACCGCTAACCCTACGACCAGATAGGCTGGCACGACCGGTAGTGAAAGTCGAGGCAGATGAAAAATGGCGCACATGGAAAGGTAATAACACAGTGGAAAAATCAGGAACGCTTTTTGTTCCCGGGAAGGGTGGATAATGAATAGACGAAGGGTACCCAGTAAAAACAGTGTGCCCATATAGAGCCCGATGGT
>DAOVNN010000234.1 GCA_030630165.1 Candidatus Krumholzibacteriota bacterium | reverse complement strand
TCCCGCGCGGCGACCGGTTGTTTGGCCATAAACCGTTCAAATGGACCGATAATCAACGGATATGGTATAATTATTCAGCGTTATTGTGTCAGCATTTAAGCAGGAAAAACGGGAGGTCGGGCATGCGTTCAGGACGCTTTTTCACGATTCTTTTCCTTCTATTACTCTCCAACATCGCCGGCGCCGAATACGTCTTCCACAATGTCTCCGAGGTCCAGGCCAACGTCGGCTACACGGCCGTCGCCTCGTCGCCCGACGGCGTGGTCGTCGTGGCCTGGGCCGTTGCGGGCGAGGGTGTCTTCGGGCTCGTGCCGATGGACAACAGCCAGTGGTGCAAGGGCCCGCAGTGCCAGGCCGAGCTGAACCGGGAAGAGGAGAGCAACCAGCAGTTCAACAACGGCAGGGCCGCCAACTACATCTTCAACTTCACCAACAAGGTGGCCCGGGAAGTCGGCAAGACGCATCCGGGCAGGTGGATCGGCCAGAACCGAGGCATCGCCAACTATGCCAGGACGGATACGTACAACGGCTGGTTCTATATGAAGCTGGTGTACTAGGGATAACGCGTGACGACCGGATCCGGGGGTACGGTTCCCTGGTCTCAGGAGGTTGAAGTTCAAATGCGAAAAATGCTGCTCTATGCGATGATTATCTCATTCCTGGCTACGGTTGTGATGTTGGCCGGTTGCGGCAACGGTGTCTACACCGGCGTACAGGACAAGAACGAATCGCCGGAGATATGGCTTTCCAGTGGTCCAGTCGAGGGTGATACGACCGGTTATCAGGTGCATTTCTACTGGAGTGGCTGGGATCCCGACGGAGAGATAGAGTATTTCGAGTTTGTAGTGTCGGAGGGAGACCCTATCGGCTTCAATCCGGCTGATACGGCAGGACTGGACAAATGGACAACTACCACGGTTCATGACAGCGTCTTCCGTGTTCCCGCCGATGACAATCCCAGGCCCTGGCGGGAAAATTCACTCTATACGAAGTACGACAAGACTCACACGTTCTTTATAAGAGCTGTCGATATGGAGGGTAAGAGGTCGAAGTCGGCGCAAAGGTCGTTCACCGCATGGACCCTTGCTCCGACCATACAGATCGAAAGACCTATCGGAACTACACGTACGTATAGTACTGTCATCACGTTCGGGTGGACTGGTATTGACCCGATCGACAGTCCTCAGAACAGTCAGGATCCCGATTCGGTCCGTTATCTGTGGTCGCAGATCATCAATAAAGATGGTATATACGATCCTACCTTTAATATCATCTCCGATCTGAATCAGGCCCCCGAAGATTACGAGCACCTCTGGAGCCCCTGGATATGGTACCGTGCCGAGGGAGATTCCGGCAAGCAGACAATGCTCGGCGATGATGAGATATTGGAGATCAGCAAGAGCCATATATTTGCTTTGATGGCCAAGGACGATGCGGGGGCGGTGACAGCGGTGTTTACGAAAGACAGAAATGTCAGACAGTTCCTCGTATCGAAAAAAGCCGGGCCTCTTCTTACTGTCTCAGAAGTGTATCTTGGCAGTTACAGGTTCCTTGGACCGGATATGAACTACGTTCAGAGTGACCTGCCTCCCGGTGTGCCGTTGAACTTCAAGTGGACCGCTACAGCTGAGGACTACGGCGGCGAGATCCAGAGCTACAGGTACGGCTGGGATATACAGCAGCTCGACGATCCCGCCCAGTGGGCCGTCGTTGCGAGCCCGTTCATAAAAACGGCGGAGTCGAAGACTTACTACTCGGGAGTCCACAGGTTCCTCGTGGAGGTCGTTGACAACGGGCAGAAGATCACCTATGGAAAGATCGAAGTCACGATCATTCCTTTCTCCATGGAGAGAGACCTCCTCTGGGTAGACGATTATCCCCTCGGTGGATATAACCCCTTGATGACCGATCCTTCAGAAGCTGCACACGATACGTTCTGGGTCGATATCTGTCAGAGAACGCACGATTTCAGGCCAGACAGGGATGTATACGATGCGGCGGCCATGAATTCACTGCCACCCGAGATGAGGCAGATCGGGCAGTACGCCAACATCATCTGGACATACAGTTCGTCGATCACAACGGCGTGGAGAAAGGTCATCCCCTTCGTTCCGGAATCGATGATCGGTACGGGAACACAGCTTACTGTAAACTACCTCTCGCTCTTCCTGGCGAAGGGCGGGCACCTGCTCACTTCGGGCCGGGCCGACAGACCCGGCGGTGGCGTAGTCGATGCGTTCCCTGCGCCGCCACTTCTTCCCGCCTCCTTCAAGTATGACATGGCGGGGTTGATGTCCGAGGATACGAGCGGCGTCAACTCGATGCCTTACAAGGACTACTGTATCAGTGTCGTCGACAAGGTGTCGGGAGTGTTCCACAGCGGCGAAGATATGGCGCCGAACGTGAACAGGAATCTTGAGAGGGACGCCCTGAGACTGATGGTCAAGGAGAGCGAAGATATGGGCGAAGACGGAATCGCGAATTATCCCGGATTCCCGGATTCGCTTGAGTTGAACGACCTGGTCACCTGCTCGACCTGCTTCTTCAATCCGCAGATCAGAGGATTTTCCTATGTAGAGGTGTATGATCCACAGTACTGGATGGATTTCAGGCTCATTCCCTCATCACGGTACTGCTATCACCCGATATACAGGATGCGGGCGCGCAATTCGAATTCACCGCTCGACGGAGAGGCCGTCGCTGTGATCATCACCAAGTACAGGAAGAGCTTCGAGCAGGATATCGCAGACGGCAAGCCGGTCACCATCATTCCGGCGGACAGCTTCCATTTCGGTTTCCCGCTGTGGTTCTTCGATCACGACAAGGTCTATCAGATAATGGACGAGATATTTGCCGAGTGGCAGATTCTGGAAGAATAGAATAGAATACCGATCGCCCTTCCCCGGGGATGATAAGGAGGAGCAGTGATTTCCATTCGTTGGGTCAGAATTTTCTTGTTATTTGCGGTCCTGGCCGCTGGTCTCTCTGGTTCGGCAAGAGCACAGAGCGAGATAGATACGATGGTACTCGTGCCCCAGGCGCCCGACTCGTTTTATGTGGAGAGGAGGGGGTCGGATCTAGTCATAGGCTGGTATCCGCCGCCCGACAGTACTGGAAAGATGATTGGCTCGAAGGACTATACGAACTGGTACGGCGAGCATACTTCTGGTGACAGAGTCGCAATCTCCTTCACAGGTTCCTATAGTGCCTGCTGGATAGACAGGCAGGTACTCATCGAAAAATTCGACCGGGATTCGTATGAAATCGGTGTATCACCGAGCATTGCGCTGAGGGTATCCTCGGTCGACATGTTCGACAGGACTTACGAGAAGATCATCAACGTCGGGACGGACGACTACACTCCGGGGGATCCCATCCCGCTGAATCTCGTCCAGATCGGTCTTCCTCCCGGCGAGGAGCCCGGTGTGCTCGAACTTGGTTTCAACATTCATTTCAGCGCGGGGCTGATCGATACAAGCCAGTATGGTGGACCCGCTGCCTTCCTTCTCGACGTGCAGGATTTCGAGGGGTTCCATGTGTGGCGGGGGGCGGGAGAGGAACGGCATAAGATCTACGAATCGGTCAGCGGAGAGCAGGTATTGTGTAAGGAAGTAGATATCTCGAAGTATCCCAGCGAACAGCAGGTGATCGTCGAGATCTCGAAAGAGGATTACTTCAAGGTCTCGAACATTGACGCTATCGAGGATGTTCCTGTGAAATGGAAGTGGCTCTGGGAGTACTTCAATGACAACATCGAGCCCGCCTGGCCACGGCAGGACGATCAGGGCCGCTGGTATTACGAGTGGATCGACAGAAACGCCTACCCCGGAGAAACCTATCATTACAATGTGACGACGTTCGACAGGGGGTACTTCAAGGGCTTCAACATTTACAACAAGATGGATAACTTCGTCTGCGACGAGGCCTTGTCCCGCTCATGCGAGGAGTCGGGGTTTGTACAATGCGACAGCATGGTCATATCATTCGAGATGATGGTCGACGCCGGAGCGGATATCAACAGTGTATATGTTGTTCCTAATCCGTATCGAACGGGGACTTCCGCAGAGACGACGCCTTACTATCACAACTATGCAGACAGGACGATCAAGTTCTTCAACATGCCGCGTGAGGCGCAGATCAAGATCTACACCGTCTCGGGGGACCTCGTGTGGGAAGGTTCGCACTACGACGCCGATGGCAGCAATGGCAGCATGAGCTGGGACGTCAAGAACAAGAACGGGCTGGATGTGGGATCCGGCGTCTACGTGTTCAGGGTGGAAACACAGAACGGTGACGATGTATATGGCAGGATCGTGGTAATCCGTTGATCCGGGCTTCTACATGATCTTCTATGACCGCTCCGTTCTCGGAGCGGTCATTTTTTTCGGTTCTGGGCCGCGGAAGACTGATGTGGCGAGAGGCTTGACAGGTAGTTTTCTTTCGTTCAGAATCCGTTCCTGAATGATTTGATGTGATCGCTGGATCGACAGGTGGTGAGCATGGTCAGGACGAACAAACAGTATCTCGTTGAGAAGGCCGTTTCCGGGAAGGTGTCCAGCCCTCGGATCCCTCTGAAGAATCCGTGGCTGATCGATCCAGGCGGTGAGCCGCATGTTATGCCTGGTACGGGAGGGATCACATACAATGTGTCAGTGGGTGATTCGGCACTCGATTTTGTCGGGGATCATATAGAGCCGGGCGTCAGCGTCACTCTGAAGAGCTCCGAGCCGGAGAGGAGCATTCTCGGCGGGCTCAGCATACTTACATGCGTCGGGAATGAGGCTAAAGTCATGTCGGGTCAGGCTCTAGGCGCCAGGGGCGTGGTGACCGGGAAGCACGGTGGCGTGGAGCACGTGATAATAGATTTCTCGAAGGCGACCCTCGACAAGCTCGCGATAGGAGATACGATCCAGATCAGGGCCTTTGGTCAGGGCCTGGAACTGATGGACTACCACGATGTACACATGATGAACATCGATCCGGGTCTTCTCGGGAAACTCGGT
>DAOVNN010000319.1 GCA_030630165.1 Candidatus Krumholzibacteriota bacterium | reverse complement strand
GGGATGGAGATGAAGCCGAGGTGGAGATTGGAGATAGGGAATCCGAGTTCTACCAGGGATCCGGCATTCGAAAGGCCATCCTCCTTTCCAGGTATGGCGATCTTCTCAAGAACTGGCTCATATATGAAATGGAGGGGGAGATGTTTCGTAGAGCAATCCTTCTGTGGCTGGTTTTCTTACTGCTCCCCGTTGCCGCACTGTTGAGAAGGACCACCATAAAGCGGACACTGACGATCATCCTGGCAATCGCCCTTGCTGCTGTGACAATTCAGGGCTGCGGTGGGGAGAAGGAAGGTCTCGTCGAGCCCGAGTATAAACCTGACCCTCAACCAATTCCGTTCAAAGGATCGGATTTTCAGATAGATTTCAACGGTGATGGAAAGATCGATTTCGTCTCTGATTGGATCTGGTATTCCACCCACGATATTCCTTCTTCCGGTTCGATGATTGCTCAACGTATATGTCCTCGAGATGAAAACAGGGTTCAATATTCCTTCCCTGAGGGGTGTCTGGCACTGAAGGATCGCACTCCGGTGGATGAAGCGCTGGGCTGGTCAGGATTTTGTTCGTGGCCGACATCTATCCACTGGAGTATTGACAGAGGGTGGGATCCGTCATGGAGCGGTCCATGGGTCGGAGCACCGGCGATGAGCCTCGGAGTGAGTATTGTTATAGACGGTAAGATCCATTATGGGTGGATAAAGATCTCGATAGATTCCGAGTTCGGTACTATCTCAGTTCATGATTTTGCATATCAGCCGATTCCGGGTGAGCGTATACTCGCAGGAATCCATCCGGATCTCCATGATAATGGAGAGTATAAAGATACTGGACAGATTCCTGAAGAGTGAATTGAGTGCGGGTCGTATTCGTCGAGGATATCTGACTGCGGGGTTGCCAATCCCCGCAATTAGTACTAATTTCTTCATGTAACAGCTTATCAATACAGAAGGAGCCGCCATGTCCCAGTTCGTACTGGAACATTCGTCCAAGAGTACCTCGAGGAGTATTTTCTGCACGCCGCGGGTGAACTTTCCCTGCAGAATACCGTAGAGATAAGGGACATGGAGAAGGACGCATACTTCAAAGCGGTCCCGGGAAAGAAGGGAGAGGAGTGATGGATATGGAACAGAATCCCGATGCAAGGAAATGGGCTTCATTATGTCACATCGTCGCGCTCAGTGGACTTATCGGAAATGGCGTAGGATTTGTGCTGGGCCCCCTCGTGGTATGGCTGATTAAAAAGGACGAATACTCTTTCGTTGAAGAGCAGGGGAAGGATGCGATCAACTTCCAGATCACGATGATAATCGCTGCTGTTGTAAGCGGTATCCTGACTGTCGTTGTCATCGGCTTTTTTCTGCTGGTGGCGGTAGGTATCGTGATGATTGCATTTCCGATAGTTGCCGCAGTAAAGACGAGCAAAGGTGAACCTTACAAGTACCCGTTTACGATAAGGTTTATAAGTTAGTTGCCCCGATGAACGGAGAGAGTATTGAAGGCATACCTTGTGAGGCACGCGCAGCCTGTCAACTCGTCGGTCGATTCCGCCAGGCCCCTTTCCGAAGAGGGGATGCGGGAGATCAGGAGGGTCGCCGAGTATCTGGGCAGGCGCGGGGATGTCACACCCGAGGTCATTGTTCACAGTGAGAAGACCAGGGCCAGGCAGACCGCTGAGTTCCTCGCTTCGAAGCTCGATCCTCCTGGTGGAATACGGGAGGAAATCGGACTGCGGCCGAACGACGATATCGAAGGCTGGGATGCCTTCCTCGCTTCATCGCCGGGCATGATGCTTGTCGGGCACATGCCTTTCATGGGCTTGCTCTCGTGCGAGCTTACCAGGGGAGAGGTATGCGGGTGGAACACCGAGTTCAGGACAGCCGAGGTCTCCTGCTTTGAATATCTCGGAGAAGCTGAGTGGAAGTTCCTCTGGCATATCGCTCCGGAAGATATTTAATCCGGCCTGAAGATTGCGTGAGATTTCTCATTGTTTCCCGCCCCTGGAAACGCTTTAGCGGAGCGTCACGGGCTGCGGGAAGCTATCTTGCTGATATAAAAGGGCTTGTGTCGTCCGGCACCCCCGGACGGCTATAAGCTGATATATTACATGACTTTACTTTGCAACGGCGGGGGTCGATAATGCAACTCAGGCGCAGCTTCCTACTTGCCCTCATGGTCATAGCTTTCATTATTTTTGAAACGCATTCCTGCTCGGAGGACCGGTCGGTAGTACCCGATCCGCCTCCGGTCATCGATAATGAGCTGCTCGGCGCGAACGACCTCTATTTCGCGGATGCCGATCACGGATGGGTCGTGGGCCGGATAGGAACGGCAGTCGTTACGGATGATGGCGGCGATACATGGACACCCGTAACAATAGACGAGCTCGATATAAGAGGAGTCTATTTCTCCGATACGCAGAACGGATGGGTAGTAGGCCGCGAAGGAAAGTTCTATGCCTCGAATGACGGAGGGTACAGCTGGGAGAAACAGGTCTTTACCGGGTATCCCCAGATGGACGACCTCTTCGAGGTGAGATTCGTCAACGCTACTGAAGGATTCATCCTCGGATATCACGGAGTCTTCGTAACCGAGGACGGCGGGAACGACTGGGTCAATAACTGGCTCCCGATCGTAGAGTACAGGGGAGCCTGGTCGATGACAGTGGTCGACGAGAAGAACGCTTATCTCATGGGAAGCAAGTGGACCGATTCCGATCCCGAACTGCTCTACGTCACCGATGATGGAGGCCAGACCTGGTCGGCCGTACCAGGATCAAACGCCTCGATACTGAGGGGCATTGTTACTATCGAGTTCCATGACAAGCAGACAGGATGGGCCGGTGGCGCCGCCGTGATGAAGACTACAGACGGAGGCCTGACCTGGGCCGTGCAGATGGAGACGGCGACGATACGCGAATTCTTCATACATGACGATATGTCGGTAATCGGCGTAGGTAAGGAATCGATAATTCGCACTGTAGATGGCGGGGCGACCTGGACCGATGTGGCGCCGGTAGACGAGAGGATCGTCGACCTTCGAGCCGTACATTTCGTGGATGCCTCTCATGGCTGGATCGCGGGCTCGGGCAGGGAATTAATAATCGAGGGCCGTTCGGTCAACTACACTGTTGTACTGGTTACTACGGATGGCGGGGCGACCTGGTCGGTCAGGGAGTTCTCGTACGAGACGACCGGCCTGGGGGCCGCTGCAGTCGAAGAGACTGAGTTACTGATGTACCAGTGACCAGTCAGGATCCTGATCAAATAATACTTGACCACTTCGAGGTGTTCCTATAACCTAACCGCTTCATTGTCTGATCTTTGATAACGAAACACAGGTATGGAGAGAGCTAATAACAATCCTATCGCTCCGCGACCCGGCAAGCCCGGGTGCGATATCAGCATGCCTTTTCTGATGC
>DAOVNN010000254.1 GCA_030630165.1 Candidatus Krumholzibacteriota bacterium | reverse complement strand
GGGAATACAACACACCTGTACCGATGGCCGTCTGGTTCCACCCGATTCACGCCGCATCGTTCGGGCCTGACGGCGTCGCCGGGGGCCTGTCGTCGCTTGATGCGATGACCGCCTCGCTGAGCAACCTCGAGAGCCTCGCGACCGCCATGACTACCTCCACCTCGACCGGAGGCGGATTCAGCGGCGGTGGCGGCGGCGGCGGTGGCGGAGGCGGCGGAAGCGGCGCAGGTTGATACAGTAACAGGGAGAATATGAATGAGTCCGACGAACATCGTGATCATCGTCCTGGCAGGTGGAGTGGGAATCTGGATAATCCTGACCTACAACAGGTTCGTCACGCTGCGAAACAGGTGCGTCAATTCTCTATCGCAGATCGATATCCAGATTCAGAAACGTCACGAGCTCATCCCGAAGCTCGTCGATACGGTAAGAAGCTATGCCTCTCACGAGCAGGAAACGCTGGAGACGGTCACGGCGGCCAGGGCCGCCGCGGTGGGGGCTGGATCGAACCGGGAGAAGGCCTCAGCGGAAGATGGTCTCGGCGCCGCCGTTAAAACCCTCTTTGCGGTCTCGGAAGCCTATCCCGCGCTGAAGGCCGATACCCTGTTTCTCGAGCTCCATCGCGACCTCACGAAGCTCGAAGACGATATCAGATTCTCGAGGCAGTTCCATAACGATACCGTTATGATCCACAATACGGCTATCAGCATCTTTCCCGCCAACCTCGTAGCGAGATTCGCCGGAGCCGGCGATATGGAATACTTCGGGCTTCCAGGTTGACTCTCCCGTCCCCCGGACATATTTTTAAGTATGAACCTACGTCTGGCGGCTGTACTGGTCTGTATCACATTACTCTCCTCATGCTCAGGTGAGGACGAGCCTTTAAACACATACATCGAGGATCCGCCTCCTGATCCCAGCATTCGCTGGTCTACCCTCGCTTCCGGCAAGACGCTCAAGGGAATCTGGGTAGACTGCGGGTCCACGGCATACGCGGTCGGCGATGCCGGAATGGCCTTCTATTCCGACGGCGAAGGCTGGCTGCCGATACCGATCGGAACCGGCACTGATTTCAACGATATCTGGGGTGATGGTAATGGAACGCTGTTCGCCGTCGGCGAATCGGGCACAGTGGCCAAGTACAACGGCAAGTGGTCGATCCACTCTACTCCCGTCTCTACTGAACTGCGGTCGGTATGGGGTTCCTCCTCCTCAAACATCTTTGCGGTGGGAAGGTCGGGGACGATCATCAGGTTCAACGGTTCACGCTGGGTAGCGATGGACAGTGGTACGACCACCGATCTTAACGCTGTATGGGGCACCTCGGGCAGTGACGTATACGCCGTCGGCAACAGCGGAATGGTCCTGCACTTCGACGGTGATGAATGGAGAGGGGTCCGAACACCATATACATATACGGCCTGGTACATGGGAGTATGGATCGATCCGGAGGGAGACGTATATATCGTCGGACTCGGCGGAACGATAGTCCGCTACTCCGGTGGTGGATGGTCGAAGATGCGCAGCGGAACGACCCATCCCCTCAGGGATATTCACGGCATCTCTAGCAGCGAGATCTACGCTGTCGGGGACAACGGAGCGATCCTCGAATACGACGGAAACGAATGGACCAGTTCGAGCACCGATTACACCATCTTCCTGGAAAGTATCTGGGCCTGCGACGGCGAGGTATTGAGCGTCGGCTCTCCCGGCGCGATCATGAGATATGATGGAGAGAGCTGGCTCGTGGAATCCCGCACAACACTTTCTCACCTCTATTCCGTCTTTGGCGCGGGGAAGCATGTTTTCGCGACGGGCCAGACTGGAACGATCATGCATTTCGACCGCAGTGTCTGGAAGATAACGACCTCAGTATCGATATTCGACCTCTACTCCCTCTGGGGTATGTACGGTGACTGGATGATGGTCGCCGGTGAAGGCGGCAGGACCTTTATATTCGACGGCACAGAATGGAACGACCCAGGTAGTGAACCTCTAACCGCAATCTTCGATCTATGGGGATTCGATGAAACGGACGTGTGGGGTGTCGGCGCGTACGGACGGATCTATCATTTCGACGGCTCCGAATGGACGATGGCCGGCAATCCCGACCTCGCCTGGCTATATGGAGTATGGGGATCAGCACCAGGGGATGTATTGACGGTCGGTAACGGCGGAAGGATATTCCGTTTCGTCGATGACACCTGGACACAGATGGATAGCGGCACAGACATGCAGCTGCTCGACATATGGGGAAGCTCTGCTGATAATATTTTCGCGGTTGGACTGCACGGAACCATGATCCATTTCAACGGAACGCAGTGGGAAGAGATGGACACGCCCACCGGCAGGTCGCTCTACGGGATATGGGGATTCGCTGCGGATGATGTGATTGCGGTCGGTGAATACGGTACTGTGATCAGGTTCGACGGTGACTCGTGGACGTCCGAAAACTGCGGTTCCGGGGATCATCTCCGTGCCGTATGGGGTACATCCAGTACGGATATCTTTGCAGTGGGATCGCTTGGGACCGTAGTCTATTATGGTCTCGTCGAAGGAGTACGGTGACCGGGAAACGAAGACAGACCGAGCGAAAGGACTTGAAATTGACCGAAAGAGCAAAACTCCTGACCGCCCTTTTTTTTATCGCCTCCTCCACCCTGCTTTTAACGGGATGTTCCGAACTTCCGGGCGAAACGGGCGGCGGGCCATATCTCGGACAGGAGCTTCCGGGGACAGAACCGGTCATCTTCGCTGAGGGCATCGTAAGCACGGGGCTCTACACCCGCGACCTGGCAATGACTCCTGACGGCTCGGAGATCTATTTCTGCTCGATAGTCGGAAACTACGCCTATACTGCGATATTCGGGACCCGCCTCGAGAACGGCAGGTGGACCGAGCCTGCAACACTGGACTTTGCATGCGACCCTGCATGGATGAACATCGAACCTGCAATCCATCCCGACGGTTCACGCTTCTTCTTCATCTCGAACAGGCCCGACACCGCTTCCGGAAAGGCAGACGGCGATCAGGACATCTGGGTCGCCGACAGAACAACTGAAGGATGGTCGGACGCGTACAACCTCGGCGCCCCCGTCAACTCTGCAGCCCCCGAGTATTTCCCATCCATCACTAGGGACGGGACGATATACTTCACGCGCGAGGAGCCGGGCACCAGGATGAGCCGGATATTCCGCGCCAGGCCGGACGGTGACGGGTTCGCCGAGCCGGAGCGTCTGCCGGACCATGTAAACACGACATCGGCCCAGTTCAACGCCTTCATAGACCCCGATGAACGTTTCCTGATCGTCTGTGCATTCGGCAGAAAGGATTCCCGCGGCTCCACCGACTACTATATTACTTTCCGTAGTGAGGATGATAAATGGAGCGAACTTGTCAACATGGGCGAACCGGTCAATACGGAGAGCGGACTCGAATATTCCCCCTACATATCTCCAGACGGCAAGTATTTCTTCTTCATGTCATCCAGGAAGAAACCGGCGCAAGATACTGATATTCTGCCCCTTACGCGCATGCACATGATGGAGATGCACAACTCGCCCGGTTACGGCAATCCGGCGGTCTGGTGGATGGAAGCGGCCTTCATCGACAGCCTGGCGGAAACATCTTGCGAATAATTCATGAGCGCTTCGATTACCTGTTCCCTCTGCTGTATATCATCCTCTTTGCTCTGACCATCGGTGCAATTTTCCTGTCTTCCCCGACAATCGGAGACATCGGCGTAGAATCGGATTTTTACAGCGAACTGGTGGTGAGCGCGCAAAAACTGTGGCAGGGTGATTTTGCTGTAGAAAATTATCCTTTCAAAGGCCCTATGTTTTCATTCGCCCTCGTATTCGCTCACAGCTTTGGTGGTGACTGGTATACCAACAACATTATCCTCAATCTGATCTGCGCTTCGCTGAGCCTGCTTGTGATCTACCGATTGTTCCTGAGAATATACAACCGTCCGGTTGCCGTCTCAGCGATGATTCTGTTATCCCTGCAATTTGAGTTCTTCTATCACGCGCACAAGGCTTCTTCCGACATGCTCTTTTTCCTGCTGACGTTTATGGCCATTAACCTGCTGGTGAGAAGAAAATGGTCCGGGCATTACCTTTGCGCGGCGGGATTCATGAGCGGACTGGCCTTCCTGACCCGTTACAACGGATTCTTCCTCCTGGCAGCGGCGCCTGTTGTGCTGATCTTTATAAATCCGGGGGACTGGACACGTCCGCGCCGAGTCCTGGCAAGCCTGATATTTCTGGGCGCATTTCTTGTTCCCTGTATCCCCTGGTTCTGGTTTAACTATGCCGCAACGGGGCGTATTCTGGCCACCCGGAACCTCTTCAATATCGTGCAGGAATTCTACGGGGGCGCCCGGCAGGCGGAAATTCCACCAGGCGGATTCAGTTCGATCTATCATCTGATCGCTCATAACCCGGGATATTTCCTGGGTCATT
>DAOVNN010000042.1 GCA_030630165.1 Candidatus Krumholzibacteriota bacterium | reverse complement strand
GAGGGATATGCTCGGACAGAGCCAGGCGCAGCTCTGGGACTCGATCGAGAAGATCGGGGCCAGGCAGGTCTGGACTGCCTACGGATTCGACGGATCCGGAGTCGTGGTGGGAGGCATCGACACAGGCGTCGAAGCCGATCATCCCGACCTTGTGGGTAAGATGGTAACGACCGATCCTTCCGATCCGACTTATCCGGGCGGATGGGCCGAGTTTAATTCGGACGGTGATATGATCGCCGGGTCGGTTCCCCATGACTCCGATCAGCACGGCACGCACACGACCGGAACCGTGGTCGGCGGCAATGTCTCCGGCTTCGATATCGGTGTCGCCCCCGGGGCGCAGTTCATGCACGCGCTCGTGCTTCCCGGTGGCAGCGGGTCGTTCACCCAGGTGATCGCCGGGATGGAGTGGATCATCGATCCCGACGGCGATCCCTCGACCGACGACGGCGCCGACGTGATCAACATGTCCCTCGGTGCTACGGGCACCTATGACGTGATGGTCCCGGCCGTGGATAATGTTGCCGCCGCGGACGTCTTCCCGGCGATCTCGATCGGTAACTCCGGGCCCGGATCCGGAACGACCGGCAGCCCGGGCAACGTGCCGAGCGCTTTCGGCGTCGGCGCAACCGACAGTCTCGACGTGATTGCGAGCTTCTCCAGCCGCGGTCCCGTCACATGGAACACGCCGCCTTATGTCGGCACCTTCATCAAGCCCGACATTGCGGCTCCGGGCGTAAAGATCTACTCTACGATCCCCGGTGGGGAATGGCAGTGGCACGGCGCCGGATGGGACTGGAGCGGCACCTCGATGGCCTCGCCCCATGTTGCCGGAGCCGCCGCGCTGATGCGCCAGGCGAATCCCTCGATG
Source organism: Candidatus Krumholzibacteriota bacterium (assembly GCA_030630165.1). Lineage (GTDB taxonomy): Bacteria > Krumholzibacteriota > Krumholzibacteriia > Krumholzibacteriales > Krumholzibacteriaceae > JAUWCL01. Next base: position 11,921 of record DAOVNN010000042.1, on the reverse strand, counting down.
AACATCGAGGTGATGAAGCAGCTCCTCGCCCAGACGGCGATCGATCTGGGCGATCCGGGCATGGACAACGATTACGGCTGGGGACGTCTCAACGCGTTCCAGGCTGTATCCGCCGCACTGGCGGGTGTCGGCACCCTCGAGGGGATCGTTTACAGCTCAGGGGGAGGGACCGTCGACAACGCAGAAGTCCTGGTCGTAGATACAGGACAGCGCGTTTACACGAACGCCTCCGGCGAGTACACGATCCAGCTTGTAGCCGGCGACCACCAGGTGGAGGTCTCGAGGTTTGGATACGAGACTAACTCCGCAACGGTAACGGTCGTCGCCGACGCGACGACGCAGCAGGACTTCACTCTGAACATGCTGCCTTCGGGTAACGTCGCCGGATTCGTGACCGATTCCGGCACAAGCGGTGGGATTGCCTGCGACATCACCGTAAGACTCGCGGGCGATGCTGTCGTGTGGGGTTCCACGGATCCCGCCACGGGAGCGTACGATATCGCGCTTCCCGTAGGGACTTATGACCTTGTATTCTCACCTGTCTTCCCTTACCCGATGACGCTCCACAACGATGTGGACGTGCTCGAGGGGACGACTACGACGGTCAACGTCGCTCTCGACGCAGCTCAGGTCCTTGTCGTCGACGACGACGGAGGGGCCGGATACGAGGCGTACTTCGAGGCGGCGGTCCTGGCGGCAGGAAGGTCTTACCTGACCGTAACGACGCCGCCGACGGCGGCACAGATGGCAATGTTCGAGTCGGTCGTCTGGCTGACGGGTAACGATTACCAGACTACCCTGTCGACCGACGACCAGGTCGAGCTCGCCGCGTATCTTAACGCGGGCGGACGCCTGTTCATCTCGGGACAGGATATCGGCTACGACTTGAGAACAGACGCCTTCTACGCCGATTACCTGCACGCCTCATACGTGCAGGACAATGTCGGCCTGCGCGGCTGCCTGGGAGTCGGAAGCAGTCCCGTTGGTGCGGGACTCGTATTCGACATCCAGGGCGGTACGGGAGCGTCAAACCAGGGATACCCGTCCGAGGTAGATCCACTCTATCCGGCGCTGCCAGCTTTCGTATATGACGAGAGCGTACTGCCGGCGGGAATGGTAAACAACGACCTCGAAAAGGGACAGGTCGAGACCGGCGCGATAACGAGCTCCGGAACGGCCGGCCTGACGGTGGACAACGGTACGTACAAGCTCGTCTATTTCGCCTTCGGTTTCGAGGCGATAGCGGGCGAAGGCGACCGTTCGGCTGTCATGGCCCGCGTACTCGACTGGATGCTCGGCTACCCGAAGATCGTCCACACACCGCTCGGCGATACGGAGGACACTTCGGATCCGTACCATGTCACGGCGTTTATCACCTCGGATTACTTCACGCTCGATCCGGCTACCTTCGAGGTAGTGTACGACATGGGTTCGGGCGACATGGTGATCCCGATGACGGCGACAGGCGTGGCGGATGAGTATGAGGCGTATATCCCGGCTCAGCCAGTCGATACTGAGGTCGCCTACTTCATAACGGTCTCTGATGTTGCCGGGCATACGAGCACCGATCCTCTCACGGCGCCTGGAACAAGGCACATGTTCAGGGTCGGCTGGGATGATGAGCCGCCTGTGGTCACTCACCAGAGGCACTACAACACCAACGATCCCGATGGCCCCTACCATATCCATGCCGAAGCGACAGACAACATGGGTGTGGAGACTGCATGGGTCATGTACTCGAAAAACAACGGGATATTCCACCGCCTGCTGATGGAGGTGCTCGCGGACGGCTCGTATTACGGCGCCATCCCCGGTCCTTCAGAGGTAGGAGATGTCTACGAGTACTATCTCCTCGTGATGGACGAATCGTACCGCGGGAACGTCACGCGCGTCCCCGCGATGGGAACGTACGAGTTCGAGATCGTAGAGTACTTCCTCTGGGATTTCGAGCTTGACGACGGCGGATTCGTCTCGATAGGAGACGTCTGGGAATGGGGAGCGCCGACGAGCGGTCCGGGCGGAGCCAACAGCGGCTCCAACCTCTGGGCCACTATCCTCGGCGGCAGCTATCCCAGCAGTGCCGACGGCACTCTCGACGTACCGGTGATAACCCTGGCGGCGAGCAAGCCTTACGCGATGCTCTCGTTCTGGCACTGGTACTATTTCGAGGGGAACTACACCCATTACGACGCGGGTAACGTCAAGATCTCCACCGACGGCGGCGCTTCGTGGAGCGTCATCACTCCGGTCGGAGGTTATGACGGTACGGCGGGCTCGAGCAATGCCGGAATCGCAGGCGAGCCCTGCTTCGCCGGGTCTTACAACCAGTTCTGGCAGCAGGAGCTGTTTGACCTCTCGCCTTATAGTGGTAATGACGTGATGATCCGGTTCCACATGGGCAGCGACGGCAGTGTCAACTATGCCGGCTGGTATGTCGATGACGTTATGGTCAGAAGCACCGACGTTGACGACGTCCCGCCGACGATAAGCGGCACCACCGTACCGGAGAGCTCGTTTGACAACACCGGGCCTTACCCGGTGACGACGACAGTCACAGACTTCCTCGGCGACGTCACTGCTGTTTCGCTATTTTACAGCATAGACGAAGGTGCGTGGGCCGAGGTGCCGATGACGGGCGCCGGCGACGATTACAGCGGCGAGATACCCGGACAGCCGAACGGCTCGAGGATAAGGCTGTACGTCAGGGCCGAGGATACTTCCGGCAACGAGTCGGTCGACCCGGTGGCTGGAACGTACTCCGAGTTTGCGATCCTTCCGTCTGCCGACGTACTCGTCGTCCAGGGAACCAGTTCGAGCACCCCGCTCGTCATGTTCCAGGAGGCGTTCGCCGGAGCCGGGATCGAGGCCGATTTCTGGTACAGGAGCAGCCAGGGATGGCTGGAGCCCGAACAGCTCGCCCTGTACAAGGTCATCGTCCTCGACGAGTCTGGCAGCCTCTCCTCGGAACAGCGCGGCGATCTGGCCGACTGGCTCGAGGCCGGCACACAGGATACCAAGCGCAGGTTCTGGGTGATGGGCCGCGATCTCGGCTACTACTCATCGACAAGACCGTGGATAGAGGAGTACATGAGGGCCGCCTATGTCCAGGACAATCCGGGGTACCGCGAGCTTACCGGTTACCCGGGTGAGTATATAGGCGCCGATGAGACATTCGTCATCTCCGGCTCTTATCCGGATGAGATACAGCGCTCCACGGACTACCCCGGCGGTGAGCTGGTCTACCAGTACACCGGCGAGGGCACGGCCGCGGCAACGCGTACGGAGCTCACTGGCGAGTACGAGAAGGAAGAGAAGGAATGGGACGGCGTGATGCCGTATGCCCCGATCAGCCTCGACGCTGGAGCGGGCATCAAGTACAACGCCGAGACATACCGCTCGGTTTACTTCTCGTTCAACTTCCACTACGTCCAGGAGCCCGAGCGCAGGAGCGGCATAGTGGAGAGAGCGCTCGGATGGCTCTCAGCTCCCGACATCCTCCACGAGGCGCTTCACGATTCGGAAGACACCCTCAACACCTACACGGTGCTTGCGGAGGTCTATTCCGAGACGATCGATCCTGCAAGGATCAACCTCATCTACGATGTCGGCGCCGGCCCGGTCACGCTGACCATGGCGCCGGCCGGACCTCCCAACACCTGGTCGGCGGACATTCCGCCGCAGGGTTTCGGGACGACGGTCAATTACTACATCAGTGCCTCGAACACTGATGGAAACACGTCGTATCATCCGTCGGGGGCACCCGGCGTTCAGCACACCTTCGAGGTGACCGGTGACGACATTCCGCCGGAGATAGCGCACGTGCCTCTGTCCAACACGGCCGACGCGGCCGGTCCGTGGACAGTTGGCGCGACGATCACCGACAATGTCGGAGTCGATCCGGCAGGTGTGCAGTTGACGTTCAACATGAACGGCGGCTCCAACACCGTCGTTTCGATGACGAATGTCGCGGGCGACTGGTACGAGGGGCAGATCACAGGTCCGGCATCGGTAGGCGACGTGCTGAACTACTTCATCACGGCGCGCGATGTCGCGGCCCTGCCCAATACGGTCAGAGAACCCGCGACCGGATACCACTCCTTCGAGATCGTCGATTATTTTGTCTGGGATTTCGAGGCAAATGACGGCGGTTTCACGGAAGATGGACTCGACTGGGAATGGGGCGAGCCGACGTACGGTCCCGGCGGGGCGCATTCGGGCGTAAACGTCTGGGCGACAAGGCTCGCGGCAAGCTACTCGTCGAGCTCCAACTCGGCGCTCTATCTGCCCGAGGTCATCGTACCGTCGTCCCAGCCGAATGCCGCGCTGACATGGTGGCAGTGGTACTACATCGAGTCTAACTACGACGGCGGAAACGTCAAGATCTCGACCGACGGCGGCGCTTCGTGGACCATTCTGCAGCCCGACATCGGGTACACCGGCACGGCCCGCAGCGGCAACGCCGCCATCCCCGGCGAGGAGTGCTTCACAGGGTACTACCACGACGAATGGGAGAAGGTCACCGTCGACATGACTCCGTACATCGGCCAGACGGTGCTGATCTGGTTCCACTTCGGAAGCGATTCAAGCGTCAACAGGGCCGGATGGTACGTAGACGATGTGAGGATCGAGGGTGTTGCGGACACCGAGGGTCCTGTATTCGTCTCGACCGACGTGCCCGCGTCGACGTTCGATACGATAGGACCCTACACGGTGACGAGCACTATCGTCGACGCGCTCAGTAGTGTGGCAACGGCCACGCTCTATTACAGCGTCGATGACGGTACGACCTGGAACGACGTGCCGATGGCGGCGACCACAGGCGACGACTGGGCAGCCGAAATCCCCGGCCAGACCAATGGTACGAGGATCATGCTGTACCTCGCCGCCGAGGACGCCAACGCCAACTCGTCAGTCGATCCGGCCGGAGCGCCGGGCGTCTGGTACGAGTTCGGCATCATGCCTTCGGGCGACTACCTCGTCCTGCTCGGCGGCAGTTCGCATACCTTACCCGGTGTTTTCCAGGCGGCCTTCCTGGCGATAGGCAAGACTGCCGATATCTGGGACTGGGATAACATGGGGCTGCCGACTGTCGACATACTGCTCGCGTACGCAGGCGTGATAGTCGACGAGAGCTGGTACCTGGACACCGCACAGCAGGCGCTCCTGACCAGCTATCTCGGTACCGACGATGGCACACGCAAGCAGATATTCCTGCTCGGCAGGGATATGTCGTACGGATCCGCGGCCCGTCCGTGGATGGAGCAGTACACCGGCAGCGCCTACGTCAAGGACGATCCGGGCTGGAGGGAGCTGACATCGACCGGCGGCGACCCGATCGGAAATGACGAGACCTTCGTCATCTCGGGAAGCTATCCGGACGAACTCGAGCTCTCGGCAACCTGGCCCGGCGGCAACGTCGTGTATTACTACAGCGCGATCTCGTCTGCTCTCGAGCTCTTCTCGACGGAGCAGGAGACGAAGGAGTTCTACGAGAAGTCAGGGAAACCGTGGGATCCGAGGGTCTGGCCGCACGCACCCGACAGCGGTGACGCGGCGGCAGGCGTGAGGTTTGCCGGACCGTTCCATAACTCCGTATACTTCTCCTTCAACTTCAGTTACATCCAGGAGGATGCAAGGAGAGCGGAGATCCTCGGACGTGTCCTGGCCTGGCTCGAGACTACAGGCGGCCTGTCGATAGAAGGCGGACGCGGTGTAGTCGCAGAGGAATCGCCGCAGATTCCCGATCAGCTCACCCTCTGGCAGAACTATCCGAACCCGTTCAACCCCGTTACGAGGATACAGTTCGGTATCCCCGGCGGACACGAGGGTTCGGTTCAGTTGCGCATCTACAACGTGAAGGGTCAGCTGGTGAAGACCGTCTTCGAAGGTACCCGCACGCCCGGGATCCACGAGTTCGAGTGGAACGGGCAGAACGAAAGGGGGAGCCAGGTCAGTTCCGGCATCTACTTCTGCCGGTTCTCAGCTGGTGACACTCATCAGATCAAAAAGATGATCCTTTTGAGATAGTCTGTTTCGATCGAAAGGGGCTGGACCTGGTGTCCGGCCCCTTTTTTTAATGCCTGCAAACAAAAGAGTTACAGAAAATACATGTAAATCTGCCCGCGAGGCTTGACATAAGGGCCTTTTGGAACTATTATTAGTAATAATTACTATTATTAAATAAGGATTGTTATGGAATCCAGGCCGAGAATGACAAAACAGCGGCAGGTAATCCTCGAGGAACTGAGGATGATGCATACGCATCCCACCGCCGACGAGCTTTACGAGCGCGTCCGCGACAGGCTGCCGAGGATCAGTCTCGGGACGGTCTATAGAAACCTGGAGAAACTCGCCGCTTCAGGTATGATCAGGAGGCTCGAGAAAACCGGATCCCAGATGCGGTTCGACGGGGACCTCCATGACCATCAGCACATCAGATGTATCTTATGTGGACGGATCGAGGATATAGAAGCGGAACCGGAGCCGACCCACTGCGACTATAAGCTGGTCGCCGGTACGGGATTCAGGCTCATTGAACGGCGCGTAGAGTATGTCGGCGTCTGCCCCGCGTGTGAAGCAAAGAAGGGGAAGATGTGAACGGGCCGAATCTGAAGAAGGCGCTCGATAATCTCTACGAGAGGTACGACCGGAGGGAGTACCTCGATCCGGACCCGCTCGTCTTCCTCTACGACTATCCCGATGTCCTCGACAGGGAGATAGTCGGGCTCATCTCTTCGTCCCTCGCATTCGGGGGAGTAAGGCAGATAATGGCCAGCGTCGAGAAGGTGCTGGAGCCGATGGGCCGCTCGCCGCGCGATTTTGTGACGAATACATCCCAGGGGCGGATGTCGAAGCTGTTCGAGGGATTCAAGCACCGGTGGGCGACAAGCGAGGACCTCGTTCAGATGCTCACAGGCGTGCGATCGATGATAAAGGGTCACGGGTCGCTCGAGAAGGGATTCACAGCGGGAATGAGGGACGACGACGTTGACGTGATTCCGGCGATGACGAGGTTCGCGTCGGAGATAGTCTGCGTCGGCAGCGGCGCGGGTGTTTGTCTCATTCCCGATCCATGCCGGAAGAGCGCCTGCAAGAGGCTCAACCTCTTCCTGCGCTGGATGGTCCGCAGCGACAACGTCGATCCCGGCGGCTGGGACGGTGTGCCCGCCGGAAAGCTGATCATTCCGCTCGACACCCATATGTACAGATTCGCTTCGCTGCTCGGTATGACCGGGCGCAAGCAGGCGAATCTCGCTACGGCGAGGGAGATCACCGCTCAGTTCGCGGAGATATCCCCCGATGATCCGGTGAAGTACGACTTCGCGCTGACAAGGCTCGGTATAAGGCGCGATGATGATCGCGGTGAATTGATGGCGAGGCTCGGCATCAAAGCCGCTGCGAAATAAACGGAGTTCAATGATGGAATTCATCCAGGATATTCTGATGCAGACATGGGAGACGCTGAGAGAGATGTCGCCTTTTCTCCTCTTCGGATTCCTCATCGCGGGGATCCTGTATGTCTTCATAAAGCCTGAGCTCGTCGAGAGGCATCTCGGTGGAAAAGGTACATCCCAGGTTGTGAAGGCCTCGGTGCTCGGAGTGCCCCTGCCTCTCTGTTCGTGCGGTGTGATCCCCGTGGCAGCTTCCCTGCGGAGGCACGGTGCGGGGAAGGGAGCTACGACCTCATTTCTGATCTCCACTCCGCAGACCGGTGTCGACAGTATCATGGTGACGCTGAGCCTTCTCGGGCCGGTATTTGCCGTCTTCAGGCCTCTCTTTGCCTTCATCAGCGGTGTTTTTGGCGGCATGGTCGTCAATACCCTCGACAGGGATGAAAGCGGCGCGGCTCCCGGGCACCCTGTCTGCACCGACTGCGACGAGGGCGGCGGCCACAGAAGCGCCGGCATCGGGGGCGCACTGAAATACGGGTTCCACACGCTCCCCAGAGATATCAACAGAGCCCTGATAATCGGTATCATACTCGCCGGACTTATCGGCGCGCTCGTTCCCGATGACTTTTTCGCCTCGGTCCTCGGAGGGGGGATCGTCGCGATGCTCGTGATGATGGCCGTCGGGATCCCCATATATGTATGCGCAACGGCATCTGTGCCGATCGCTGCCGTTCTTATTGCCAAGGGCGTCTCGCCCGGTGCGGCACTTGTCTTCCTCATGACGGGCCCCGCCACGAACGCGGCGACGATCATGACCATATCGAAGGTGATGGGAAGGCGCACCGCGGTGATATATCTCGCCACGGTGGCATTCAGCGCGATAGCCGGCGGAATGATCCTCGACGCGATTTACCAGGCGGGATCGTTTCAGGGCACGATGGAGCATCCATGGATGCTCCCCGGCTGGCTGAAAAGTATCAGCGCAATCCTGGTTGCTGCCGTGATCATCGGCTCGTTCTTCCGACTCCCGAAGGAGAAGCACCCGGAAATCGAAGATAAAGAGGGTAACGGCATGAAGCTTAAAATAGAGGGAATGACCTGCGAGCACTGCGTGGACAGCGTGACGAGGGCTCTGAAGGAATGCCGGGGCGTCACATCGGCCCGGGTGGATCTCAAGAAAGGAGAAGCCGTAGTGACGGGTGGGGATATCGACGTATCCCTGCTCAGGGAGGCGGTAGAGGGCCTCGGATATAAAGTGATCGGAACCGGCGATTCCGGGACTTGATAGATGGATATAACAGGAGTACACTGATTAACCCGATCCCGAGGAGGCAGCAGAAATGCCATTGAAAGGTACGAAGACCGAGAAGAATATCCTCGCCGCGTTTACGGGCGAGTCGCAGGCGCGCAACCGCTACACGTATTTCGCCAGCAAGGCGAAGAAAGAAGGTTTCGTCCAGATCTCCGACATATTCACGGAGACTGCGGACCAGGAGAAGGAGCACGCCAAGAGACTGTTCAAGCTTCTCGAGGGTGGAGAGGTCGAGGTCACCGGAACGTTCCCCGCGGGTGTCATCGGCACGACGCAGGAGAACCTGATGGAAGCGGCCGGCGGAGAGAACTACGAGTGGACCCAGATGTATCCCGGATTCGCCAAAGTCGCCCGCGAGGAGGGCTTTAACGATATCGCGGATATCTTCGAGGCGATAGCGATCGCCGAGAAGCAGCACGAGAAGAGATACAACGACCTCAGGGCCAACATCGAGAACGGCACCGTCTTCAAGAAGGACAAGCCGGTCGTCTGGCGCTGCCGCAACTGCGGGTATCTCCACACAGGCAACGAGGCTCTGGAGAACTGCCCCGCATGCGCGCATCCGAAGGCGCACTTCGAGGTCCTCGGAGAGAACTGGTAGAAGGCAATCCCATAGATGTGAAAGGAGCCTGTAATGGCCAAGAGAATGGAAGTCTACAAATGCGACATGTGCGGTAATATCGTGGAGGTGCTCCACGGCGGAGCGGGCAAGCTCGTCTGCTGCGGGCAGGAGATGAATGTATTTGAAGAGAAGACAGCCGATTCCTCGACAGAGAAGCATGTGCCCGTCATCGAGAAGATCGACGGCGGATACAAGGTCGTCGTGGGCAGCACGCTCCATCCGATGGAAGAGAAGCATTTCATCGAGTGGATCCAGCTGGTCTCGGGCGATGCGTCGATCAGGGCCTTCCTGAAGCCGGGCGATGCCCCGGAGGCCGTCTTCAAGTGTGATTTCGAAGATGTCTCGGCCCGTGAGTTCTGCAATGTGCACGGGCTGTGGAAGGAGGGATAGGCAAAGATGATCCCCGACAAGATCACAAAGGCATTTAACGAGCAGATCATGCACGAGTTCTACTCGTCGTATCTCTATCTCTCGATGGCTGCCTGGTTCGAGACCGAGGGTCATGAGGGAATGGGACGCTATATGCGTGTTCAGGCGATAGAAGAGATGTCGCACGCGATGAAATTCTTCGATCACATCCTCGAGAGAGGCGGTGAGCCCGAGCTGCTCGCTATCGAGAAACCCCAGGTCAAGTGGGATTCCCCGCTGGCAGCGTTCGAGAACGCGCTCGCTCACGAGCAGTTTATCAGCGGCCTTATCAACGACCTGATGACCCTCTCTATCGCCGAGAACGACCATGCCTCCAGGACGATGCTGCAGTATTTCGTTGATGAGCAGGTCGAAGAGGAGGACACCGCGTCGAAGAGCGTTTACAGGGTGAAGATGGTCGGCGACGGGGGGCAGGGGCTCCTCATGCTCGACCGCGAATTCGGTTCGAGAGTCTTCAAGATCCCGCCCACTCCCGTGCTCGGTACCGAGGCGGAGTAACGGACCGGAATGAACGATTATCCGGGATGAGAGGGGGAGGTATTATCTTCCCCCTCGTTCCGGCGGAATTAGTTTCAAGGAAGGAACCTGACGATGAAGGCATGCAGAGCTGTGCAGATTTCCGACAATGTCTACTGGGTCGGAGCGATCGACTGGGACATCAGGAACTTTCACGGCTATTCGACCAATCGAGGCACTACGTACAATGCCTACCTGATATTGGCAGAGAAGGTCACCCTCGTGGATACCGTCAAGGCGCCCTTCCGCGATGAGCTGCTCGCCAGGATCAGGTCGGTCATCGACCCGGAGAAGATCGACTATATAATCTCCAATCACGCCGAAATGGACCACTCTGGAAGCCTGCCGTCGATGATAGACATCGTGAAGCCTGAGAAGGTCTTTGCCTCCGTGAAAGGCGTCGAGGCTCTCGAACAGCATTTCGGGCTGAAGGATATAACCGCTGTCGAGGACGAGGGAGAGATCGATCTGGGGAACATGAAGATTACCTGTCTCGAGACGCGGCTCCTCCACTGGCCTGACAGCATGGTCTCCTACCTCGCCGAGGACAAGATCCTCTTCTCGCAGGACGGTTTCGGGATGCACCTCGCCTCGAACGAGCGCTTCGACGACGAGCTCGAAGACTACGTGCTCTACTACGAGGCGTCGAAGTATTACGCCAACATCCTCCTTCTCTATTCTCATATCGCGGCGAAGGTTATAAATCGAATCAACGACAGTGGACTGGAGATAACGACGATCGCTCCCGACCACGGTCCGGTATGGCGCTCGAAGATCCCCTGGATAATGGATCTCTACAAGAAATGGTCCGCCAGGGAGTTGAAGAAGAAAGCGATCATCGTTTACGATTCGATGTGGGACAGCACGCGCATGATGGCTCGCGCGATAGAGGACGGACTGACCGAGGGCGGTGTGCACGTGAAGGTGCTCAGCGCCACGGCGACCAGTCGTGCCGAGGTTGTCACAGAGCTGATCGACGCCGCTGCGCTTATCGTCGGGTCGCCGACACTGAACAATCACATCTTCCCGACCGTTGCCGATATCCTCACCTACATCAAGGGACTCAAGCCGAAGGGAGTCGTCGGCGCGGCGTTCGGATCGTACGGATGGAGCGGCGAGTCCGTCCGCGTACTCAATGCCTGGCTCGAGGACATGAAGATCGAGCTGGTGAGCGAGGGGGTCAGGGTACAATATGTTCCAAAGGCAGAAGACCTCGAGAGGTGCAGGCAGCTTGGCCTTGAGGTAGCGAAGAGGATCGAGAACCTGCCAGATCCGCTGGTCGTCACCAGGGTATGCACCTGACAGAGCACTCGGACAGCCTGTAACAGATTAAATGGCCCCGGCTTATATAGCCGGGGCCTTGTTGTTTTTGCAGTTGACAGGGCGCTCGTCTCTGATTATACTGGTATAAAGGTACCGCAATACCCAAATGAGGAGATGACTTGCAGGGTTCCCTGGGGATATCCGAAGCCGCTTCGCTGGCTCTTCACACGATGGTCTACCTCGCGGGCGACCCGTTGAAGCACCATTCAGCGGGAATGCTGGCAAGGGTGATCCGCGTGTCGGAGGCTCATCTGGCCAAGGTCCTTCAGAGGCTCGTGAAAGCCGGGCTGCTTGTTTCGGTCAGGGGGCCGAAGGGTGGATTCCGGTT
>DAOVNN010000063.1 GCA_030630165.1 Candidatus Krumholzibacteriota bacterium | reverse complement strand
CTGAGAGGATGTCCCTCGCAATAGCCTTCTCCCTCTTTGTGAATCCGGCTTTTCGAAGGACAGACATTATCTCACTCGGCGTCATGGCGGCGATGTTGCTTATCGAACGTTCGCTTACGAGGACGAAACGCGCCTCCTCCCTGAGCCGTGAACCCTGGCATGAACGACATCTCGTGTATCCCATATACCGCCTGGTGAAGAATCTGTGGCCCTTCTTGTAGCTTTTCTCTTTCATCCTCTCGAGGAAAGGGATCACGCCCATGTAGTCACCTTCACCCTCGAGTATGAGATGTCTCGTCTCTTCCGGAAGATCTTTCCAGGGAACGGTGACGGGGATCTTCTTCCTTTTGCAGAACTGCATCAGCTTCGCGTGATAATACTCGAACCTCTCCCTCGCCCATGGGTCGATTGCTCTTTCCTTCAGCGTGACCTGGCCGTTCGGCACGATCATCTCCTCGGCAAACTCCATCTTGTCGCCGAATCCCTTGCATTCGGGGCAGGCGCCGTATGGACTGTTGAAGGAGAAGAGATGAGGGGTCGGCTGGGCAAAAACGCGTCCGCAACTTCCGCACGACGGTGCGAGACTGTAGCGGATCCTCTCGCCGCTATCCGGCTCCAGGATGTCCACGATCCCTTCATGCTCGCTGTAGGCCGTCTCGACCCCTTCGGCCACTCTGGTCCTGGAAGATGCGGAGACCTTGACCCTGTCTATCAGAATATCAATTTCTGCTGTATTTGCGCCTTCCGGGTCGAACTCCTCTACCCTTGCTGTCTCGCCGCCGGAAAATACCCGCATGTACCCACGGGCAAGCAGATAACTCTTTCTCGTTTCCCAGTCGTCGCTCCCGTTGTCTTCTCCAGGGATCAGAATGTAAATACGTCTACCCCCGAAGATCCTGAGGGTCTCGTCAGCTACATCGGTCGGCGTCCACGACTTCACCTCGACACCGCAGTCCGGACAGTGGATCCTGCCCGCCCTGGCATATAGAAGCCGCAGGTAGTCGTAGATCTCGGTAGCGGTGCCGACTGTCGATCTCGCGCTCGTCACGGTATTCTTCTGTCTGATCGCGATTGTAGGGCTTATGCCCTCGATGATGTCGAGGTCCGGCCTGCTGAGCTTCTCGATGAACTGTCTGGCATAAGTGGAGAGCGATTCTATATACCTTCTCTGACCCTCGGCGAATATTGTATCAAACGCGAGCGAGGATTTACCCGAGCCTGAAACGCCGGTGATGGCGATGATCTTCCTGTGAGGAAGCTCGACATCGACGTTCCTGAGGTTGTGTTCTCTCGCGCCTCGTATAACGAGTTTCTGCATCGGGTCCGCCTCCATGAACGGGCCGTTAAAAGTAATCTCTGATTCTATCAGGAATTGCGCTGCCGTTCAATATCGGATATGATTTCCGTCATGAAAGATGAAATCAGCAAAGACGACGAGCTCTCGGCCGAGATAGCCTCACTGAGAAGAACCCTGCGCACCCTGAGGTCCCCCGGAGGCTGCCCCTGGGACAGGGAACGGACCCTCGATGAGATGATCTCGTACCTTATTGACGAGGCGTATGAACTGCTGCACGCTGAGAAAACAGGCGATGCAGACCATCTCGAGGAAGAGCTTGGTGATGTCCTCTTCCTTATCGTATTCATACACGAACTGATGCTGCAGAGGCGCAGGACGAAGTTGTCCGAGATCACCGCACGCGCTCACGAGAAGATAGTCAGGCGCCATCCTCACGTATTCGGGGATACGAGCGCCAACAACGAAAAGGAGAGTCTCGCCGAATGGGAGAGGATCAAACGGGCCGAGAAAGGCAGCCCCGGCGGCGACGGGCTTCTCTCTTCAGTACCGACAAACCTGCCCCCTCTGCGCAGGGCCTTCGCACTTCAGAAGAAGGCCGCAGGGACCGGATTCGACTGGACCGGATATGAAGGTGTACTGGACAAGATGTATGAGGAGATCGATGAACTGCGCGCTGCCGCCGAGAGCGGCGACCGCATGCACGTCCGCGAAGAGGTCGGCGACCTCCTGTTCACCGCAGTAAATCTCGCCAGGTCCCTCAACGTCGATTGCGAAAGCTCCCTCGAGAGAACTTCCGACAAGTTCAAGAGCCGCTTCGGCAAGATGGAATCGATAGCTGCCGACCTGGGAAAGGAACTCGAATCGATGAGCCTCGACGAGATGGAAGCGCTCTGGCAGGAAAGCAAGAAATCTGAATAGCCGTTCCATTCAGCGAAAAAGAAAAGGTCCGCGAGGTGTTGACCCCGCGGACCTTTGTTCTGTTCTGCATCCTGTCCGGCTAGTTCATGCGGTGGAACTCGATCCTTCTGTTCTCCGCCCTGCCGCCGGCAGTCTTGTTTGAGGCGATCGGATCATCCTCGCCGTAACCCTTCGAAAGGAGCCTGTCACTCTGGATACCTGAGTTGGTCAGGTATTTCTTGACCGAATCGGCCCTGCGCTGTGAGAGGGTCAGGTTCGATTCCCAGCCACCGACGCTGTCGGTGTAGCCGCGGACCTCCACCTTTACCTCGGGATAGGCCATCAGGGACTTGACCACCTGGTCGAGTACAGAGTAGCTGTCGGGCGTCAGGGACGCCGAGCCGCTTTCAAAGTTGATCCCGCGAAGGATAAACTTCTGCTCGATCGGCCTCTCGTCGGGGCATCCGTCCTCATCCATGTACCCGTTGAACGTCTCGGGCTCGTTCGGGCACTGGTCCTCGGTGTCAAGGATCCCGTCGAGGTCGTTGTCTAGATCGGGGCATCCGTCCTCGTCCTGGAACCCGTCGACATCCTCGGGCTTGAGAGGACATTTGTCGGTGTCGTCAGGTATTCCGTCCTCGTCCGAATCCTGAAGGATGTCGGGACAGCCGTCGCTGTCTTCGAATCCATCGAAGTCCTCAGGCTCGTTGGGACATCTGTCGTCCACGTCGGGTATGCCGTCGCCGTCGTTATCCAGGTCCGGGCATCCATCGTCATCCTGGAACCCATCGAAATCTTCAGCGAGATCGGGGCACTGGTCCTCATTGTCATTTATACCGTCGCCATCGTTATCCAGCTCGGGACATCCGTCCTCATCTTCGTACCCGTCGAAATCCTCCGGATCATTGGGACACTTGTCGACCTTATCCTCGATACCGTCCTTGTCGGCGTCCTGAGGCATGACGTATCCACCGAATGTCAGCGCGAAATACGCCATCCAGTCAGGTGGGTTCATGATCGACTGATTTTCCTGCGAGTTGAGATTGATATCAAATCCGAGGAGCAGACCTGTGCCGTTTTTCGATTCGATTGAAATTCCCGGCGTAAGCGTGTACATGTTCGTGTTCGAGTTCGCGATATAGCAGGAATCCTGTGTTCCCGCATAGTTGGGGAACTGGTCCCACCTGAACTCGACAAACAGCTTCGTGTGCTCGAGCAGGAACTCGATACCACTGCCGAACTTGAAAAGATCGTTGTAGCTGTCGCTCTCTCCTTCCGGCGTATTTGGATAGGCCGGAGGGTAGAATCCGCTGAGGTTAGGATTGCTCGTGTTCGTGATCCCGTAACCGAATTCTTCGTTCCTGTTGAATACGTACCCCACGTTGAAGTGTAGTTTCGTAGGAACAAAGGCATCTGTATGGGTAAGGTCGAATGTGAAGAGACCGTCGATACGGAAGTCGATCGATTCGGTCGTAAACCTTCTCTCCTTGTTCCCTGTAGGGAAACTCGCCGTACCGAGAACACCAAATTTGAAATACTTGGTCGGTATGGGTGGTGAGACCTTAAGCAGGAGCCACGTATCGCCCAGTCCGCCGCGATAGAACGTCTCGAAGTCGTCCGTAGCAAACTCATCGGGAACCTGCATGATCCAGTTACGGACATCGAGGTTGGCCGCTATCTCGACGTGCTCACTCAATCCGAGGGTAAGGCCCGCCCTTGATGTGAAGAAATTATATGTGACCGTCTTGGGATCCGTACCGCCGGCCCTGTCGTAGAAACTGCCCGGGCACTGCAGCAGGCGCTCATCGGGCCATCGCATGTACGACGTACCGAGCGAAAAGACCAGCTTTCCTTTTCCGACTGTACCAGCATCATATACCCTGAGCATGCCGGATGTGCCATCCCACGAAACGTGGGCGGCCGCGACTGCTGATAAGAGCATTGTGAGAATCACGGATGCAACGACTACTCGTGCACACCTTCTCATCCTTTACCTCCTCGGCTCATCGATGGATCCCCGGCAGGTCAGGCGTCACCGGTCGGCTCTTCCTTTTCTTCACCCGCTTCAGGATCCTCTTCGACTCTGTTTTCTTTCTCATCATCCGCCGTACCGTCATCTTCTTCCTCATTTTCCGCCCTGGCGGTCTCGTCGATGTAATTCATCTGGAGCTCCATCATGACCGTATCGAGGATCTTCTTCTCGTTTTCATCGAGATTTCCTTCGGTCCTGTTCTGGAGCATACCCAGCATATCGACGGTAATCTTCGCCTGATGCAAATCTCTTTCCACTTTCCCTGTTATGGGGCTGGTGAGCTTTCCCATCTGCTGAAGCGCGAGGGTCTGAAACATCACGACGAGGTGCTGAAATAGAAAGGCCTCACGAGCTTTGTCGGTGTCATTGCTGCTGTTATCCAATTCTAATCCCTCCTTTGGACTCTCACTATAGATTCGTAAAAAATGAAGTGTCAACGAAAATCGAGAAATAAAAAACCGCCGATTTCGATGAAACCGGCGGTAATAACTACTCTTAGCTTGATTTCCGTGCGGAAACGCCTGAAATCCCGGGTAAATCCTGGCCGCCTAGTCTACCCCCCGCGCGGATGCAAACCATATCATCTTGGCTTCTTCGCTCTCAGACGCGTTCGAATAGCCGTGCTCCTGGCTGGCTACATAATAAATGCTGTCGCCCTCGCTCAGCGTATATTCCTTTTCCTCGACCCTGAATCTGACTTCGCCCGATAGAACAAGTACAGCTTCGTCGGCGTCATGCGCATGCATGTCGATCTCACCAGTCAAACCGGGTGCCAGAGTAATAAGCTGAGAGTTGATCTTTCCGCTCGGGATCGAGTTGGTCAGAATTTCGATCTCACCAGCGACCTTATCGAGTTTTTTCGTCTCCCGGTCTTCGAGAGCGATGAACGAGACATCGTTGAGTTCCTCATCCTCGATAAAGTATGCGGGATCCTTTCCAAGAGCGTCGGCGATCCGGATAAGCGCACCGATTGTAGGAGAGGTCTTGCCTCTCTCTATCTCCGAGATATGAGTAGCAGATATCCCTGCTTTCGCCTCGACGTTCTTCAGCGTAAAATGCTGCTGCTCCCTGATCTTCTTGATCCGCCTGCCGATCTCTTCTTTCGTGATCATATCTTTCATTTTTCAGCCGTTCCCTGTTACAGACTGTACGGCGGCAGAGTCACCCAGATGGCGCGACATCTCGCATCGCCGATGTTTCTCATGGCATGGGGTTTGTTCGATTTGTAATGGATGCTGTCGCCTTCCTTGAGGATATACTTTTCCTCTCCGATAATGATCTCCATCACTCCCTTGGTCACAAGCGCGAACTCCTCGCCGTCGTGCGTACTCGTCTCTTCCGGTCTGGCGATTCCGGGCTCGAGTTCGACTTCGAGAAATGAGATCTTGGGATGGGGCAGATCCTTGGTCAGTGACAGGTAGGTAGCTCCCCAATCCTTGAACTGCATCGTCCTGCGCTCGTTCTTCCTGACGACGGAGATGTTCGAAAGATTCCTCTTCTCTACGAAATATGCCACGTCTGTCCCCATTGCCCTGGCGATCTTGGCCAGCGCGCCCACTGTGGGCGAAGTCATACCCCTCTCGATCTCAGAGACATGAGTCGCCGACACCTTGGCCCTGAGTTCTATGTCCTTCAGTGTCAATCCCTTGGCCAGGCGGAACTTCTTGATGCGGGAACCGATCTCGTTCCTGGTCTCCATATAGTAAATCCCCCGTTCCTTCACTATTAGTAGAATTCCTCTAGTATCAACCGATTGCGCAACCGTAAATCATGATTCGACGGCATCGCCACAGAAACGCAATCAATTAAAGTGCAAATTACAAACTTTACAACAAATAATAAACGAACGATTACGTTCTTCAGATGAATAATGCAATAATTGTGCTGCTTTTTCAATATCCAATTTACTCATTTAACAAATTTTTCGGATTACCGTAATTTCATGAGCATTGCGTCTGGACTTGCTCTGACCCTTGCTGTATATTCCCATGAGCAAACTCCATACAGGCTAGATGCTTATGAATGATATACATCCCAGGATACTCCTTGTCAGGTTCAGCTCCCTCGGAGACCTCGTCCTGCTTACGGCTCTCGTAGACGGGATCGCCGATGTATTCCCCGCTCACGAGCTGCACCTGGCAACAAAAGGGCAATACCGGGAGCTTTTCGACAGTAACCAGCATGTAGCGAAGATACACGCCCTGCCCTCTGACGCGAGATTCGGCGATCTGATAAAGCTGAGGAGTGAGCTGGCGGCAGAGAGATTCGATATTATCATCGATGCTCACAACGTGATCAGAAGCAAATTCCTCTACCGGACACTCAGTGCTCGCAGGAAGGTCCAGCTCGGAAAAGATCAGGTCCGCAAGCTTTCCCTTATCCGGGCGGGAAAGGATCTGTACGAAGAGACTGTACCGATGAAGGACAGGTATCTTGGTCTTATCGCAAAACTCGGCGCCGGTATCCCGGACGTTCCTACCCGGCTTGACCCGCCTCCCGAAGCTGAAGCCGTTGCTGACGCATTGTTCGATGAGAGCGGACTGACCGGTCGCAGGGTAGTCGCACTGGCTCCCGGGGCAAGATGGAGTACAAAGAGATGGCCCTCCCGTGGTTTCGCTGATATAACGTCTTCCATGTCCGATTCAGGACTCGGAGTGCTGGTCATCGGCACAAGATCCGAACAGGAGATATGCCGTATTACGGCGCATACGGAGGATTCCCTTGACGTCTGCGGCAGACTCTCACTGATGGAAACCGCCGCGGTACTGAAAAGAGCATCGGTACTCGTAACAAATGATTCGGCTCCGCTGCACATCGCAGAGGCTGTGGGCACTCCCGTTGTCGCGCTGTTCGGACCGACCGTAAGGCAATTCGGGTATTTTCCACTTAACGAAAATAGCGTAGTACTGGAAAAGGACCTCGATTGCAGACCCTGTTCACGCAACGGCGCCAGACAGTGCCACATTGAAAACAGGGACTGCCTCGACACGATTGATTCCAGCGAAGTACTTGAAGCGGTCAGGCAGGTCCTCGAAGCGACCGGAGAAACAAAGTGAGTTTTGAACGCGGCATATACAACCTCCTCCTTCCTGCCGCAACGGTATGGGCGAAGGTATCGGCGAAGTTCAATCACAAGATCGCCGAAGGTATCGAAGGCCGGAAAAATCTCAGGGAAAGATGGAAAAAGAACGCAGCCTCTCTCAGTCCGGGGAAAAAGACGATCTGGTTCCACGTCTCATCGGTCGGCGAATTCCTTCAGGCAAGACCTGTCATGGACCTGCTCGCGGAAAGACACGGCGACTCTGTCCAGATCGCTCTGACATTCTTCTCCCCTTCGGGGATGAACTATTTCAATAAGCATGACAGGTCGGCAAGGAACCCGGCGCTCATGTTCGTGGATTACCTGCCCCTCGATACGGTCCGGAATGTGCGCTTCTGTCTCGAGACACTGAAGCCGGACATGATCGTATATGTAAAATTCGACCTCTGGCCCAACCTTATCATCGAGGCTGGAATATCCGGGATACCTCAGGTACTGGTCTCCGGCACACTATCCCCGTCTTCGAAGAGATTGTCGGGGCCGGCAAGGAAATTCTACGGTTCGCTTTACTCTACGCTCAACGCCATCGCCGCGATCTCGGACGAGGATGCGGAGCGTTTTTCGAGATACCTGGGCAAGGATACGGAGATCGTGACGGCCGGCGATACGAGATTCGACCAGGTCTGCCATCGAATCGACACATCGACCGTGAAGATCGCCGAATCGATACTCGACGACGAACGCGACCTCATCATCGCGGGAAGCAGCTGGCCAAGGGATGAGGCGATTGTCATTCCGGGATTCGCCGGGATCCTTGCTGAACGGCCCGGGACGGCCCTGATCGTAGCGCCTCACGAACCTACCGATTCGAGACTCGCTGAGATCGAAAGATCCCTGGAAGAGAATGGACTTCGCTGCGTACGACTCTCGGCCCTGGAGACCTGGGACCCTGAAATACCCGTCATTGTGGCAGACGGCGTCGGCTATCTTGCCGAACTGTACAGGGCCGGCGACATAGCGTACGTCGGCGGTAGCTGGACGACAGGCGTTCATAACGTGATGGAACCAGCGATTCTCGGCCTGCCGGTCTTCTTCGGACCGAAGATTGACAATTCGTGGGAAGCTGGTATGCTGGTCCAGCTCGGCGCCGGCAAGGTAGTGCGAACACCGGCAGAATTCGCTCATGAAGCGGGAGCACTCCTCAGTGACAGGGCTGTTCTGGAGTCACTGGGAAAAAAGGCGTCGGGATTCATAAGAGGAAGCTGCGGCGCGGCGCCCCGCTGCCTCGACCTGATAGAGAAATATATCGACACCGGAAAGGCTTGAAGTGACCGACAAACACAGATTCCCGAAGAAACCGAGATTCTATCTGTATGAATCTATCATCGGATGCGACGCCCGGTGCCCCCAGAGGGACATAGACAGGACTCCACGACGGATGCCCGATGAGACGTGGAAGAAGATCATAGACGACACCCGCGACCTGGGCATCACCTACAGGCCTTTCCTGCAGAACGAGGCGCTTATAGACACGAGGCTCCCCGAGATCGTGGCATATATCAAACAGGACGCCACCGCGCACGCGGAGATCAACACGAATGGAAACGCTCTTACCGAGAAAAACGCCGCAGCGCTCATCGATGCGGGAATCGACATAGTGAGGTTCAGCATCGATGCCTTTTCCGCCGGGACATACGAGAAGGATCGTGTAGGGCTTGACTATAACCGTGTCGTTGAGAACATCGAGAGATTCGCCCGCATGGCCAGGGAGTCGGAAAAGACAGTCGAGACCGAGGTCAGGATGATCGACATGGAGTCGAACCGTCACGAGCAGCACGACTACATAGAATACTGGAGCGACCGTGTCGACAGGGCCCTTATCGTCCCGCTGTACAACTGGCCATGGACGGAGGGCGTTGAGATGGTCCGCAAGCCCTGCATCAAGATGCGCGAAGAGATGTTCTTCTACACTGACGGGCGGGCCGTCCTCTGCTGCTGGGATATCGCCGGAAGAGCCGTGATAGGCAACGTCAACGAAGAGAGCGTCATCGAGATATGGAACGGCGCCCGGAGACTGGAATACGCTGAATACCTGGCTAGAGGTGAGCGCGAGAAGATCGAGCTCTGCTCAAAATGCGATGCCTACGCCGGACGAAGTTTCGAAGGATTTGAAGACTGACCGGCCTTCTCTATGGCCTCAACAACACCTGGAATTTCTCTTCCGGATCGTTCAGGTTGCAGTCGAGCACATTGATCAGGATATCGTCACACGACTGATATATCCCCTCGTACAGTTCGGCTACCCTCCGTACATCGAGACAGAGCGTATCGCTGACGATCGCGTCACAGTAATCGTCGATATTGCGGTGATGCACGTAAAGGTCGATCTGTACAGGATACGATTCCATGAAATTCGGCCTGCCGAGAAGCATGAATTCGTGATCGCCGCAGCCGCCTCCGTAGTTGACATAGATCTCGAGAACGATCCCGTCGATCGCTCCACCCCTGATCGTCAGTTCGTCCCTGCACATCGCCGACGGATCGCCCTGAGTGAACATCACGTGATCGCACCCGCTCGGATCGGGTATCTTTTCGATATCGAGGAGCGCCGTGTATTCTTCCGGATCCGATGGATCATCAAGATCCGGGTAAGGTTCGAGCTCGAGAAGCGTGATGCGGTAATCCATCACGTACGCCTTCAGCCAGGTATACCTCTCTGAATCACGGCCCGGCCTTATCACGGGCAGGGCGCTGGCTACATCTCCCTCTCCGTTCTCGATTACGAGCTCGACGATCCCCTCTCCCTCCCAGATACATACTGCTCCCTTCGGGCAACGGCTCTCGGAGAATTCCCTGAACGTGATGGACAGGTCTTCCGACTCGACGAAGACCGTCTGCTCGTAAGCTAAGAGGATATTCTCTGAGAGATCAGGGACAGTAATATCCCGCAGTGTATTCTGACCGATGGGATCGGCGGTTTCATCACTGCAGGCGAGATTCAAGACAAGGGCGGCGGTTAGAGGGGCGGCAAATAGTGACTTGACCTTCATCGTTCACCCCCTGGTATGTATTAAATATATCAATCCTTTACGGATTTTCCAGTTCAATCGGACGCCTTTTTACGCATAGGCTGCCGGTGGCCGTAAGTCAATGAGCGCCAGAGCCATTCCAGCGGACCGAACCTGAACCTTTGCAGCCAGAGCGGACTCACGATCAGCTCGACGGTCCAGACACCGATGACAACCAGCATCAGCCCTGCCTTCCCTATAGAACCGTACAATCCAAATCCGTACCCGTAGAAGATAGTCGTACAGATCAGCGTCTGGCCGATGTAGTTGCTCAGCGCCATCCTCCCGGCAGCGGCCAGCCTCTTTCTCAAACCGCCGTGAATACCGTAACTGCACGCCAGCATCACCAGGCCGATGTGGCCGAGCGCGACGAGAGGGCCACCGAGATGATTGAGAGGTGAAT
>DAOVNN010000173.1 GCA_030630165.1 Candidatus Krumholzibacteriota bacterium | reverse complement strand
CGAAGGAAGGAAATAGCCTGAATACCCGGGAGAGCCGTCGGCCTGGACCACAGCCACTATTTCGAATCCACTATACGCATTATCACTGCAGAGGATCTCATAGCTTGTCACCGGATCCTGCACACCGGCACTGTCGAGCAGCGAACGCTTGAAGTCGGCGCGGACAATGGGATCGAGAAACGTATAAGTCACGTTTCTCGGGGCAAGCACAGTAAGCGGCGAGACAAGTACGTTATTATCCTCTCTGGCTTCATCTACGACTTCCTGTCCATCGGCAGTCATAACGAATCTGCCGAGTGAGTAGAAATATTCGTTCTGCATATAGCCGAAATAATTTCCGAAATCAATCGTGTCGGTTTCTCCCCCATCGAGTTCTTCGACGTAGAAAAGAGCCAGGTTGTTCGTCTCCAGAATGTTCCCGTCCGCGTCCAGCCCCTCGTAGCGCAGGTGCACGCGTGTGGCCGGCGAGGCATACTGCCCGATATTTTTCACTATGCCGGTAATCCTGAGATCTTCGTCGCAGACGGCAAGGGTGTCGGGGTGTATCAACTCGTAAGCGATGAGGTCCGGCCCG
The DNA here is from genome assembly GCA_030630165.1 of Candidatus Krumholzibacteriota bacterium. GTDB lineage: Bacteria > Krumholzibacteriota > Krumholzibacteriia > Krumholzibacteriales > Krumholzibacteriaceae > JAUWCL01. The sequence goes on along the minus strand of DAOVNN010000173.1, from coordinate 5,744 downwards.
CTGCCGAACGGCTCGTACAGCTCCCAGATATTCCCGGTCGGATCGGCCACTCGAACAGCCTCGAACATCAGGGGGTCACTGTCGGCGAATGGGGAGGCAAGCCCGAGCACCACAGTGGTATCGCCGCTGAGTAGATCAGCCGCCACAATATGGATGCTGTCCTGTTCAGTCACCCTGTGAAAGACAAGATAATTGTCGATATTTTCCGCCGACTCCGCGGTCACTTCCTCTGTAAACGTGACTTCGAGCGTCAGGTTGTCGATGACCCGCAGTTCCTCGATCCGGGGAGGCTCCACATCATCCGTACAGAAATTAAGACATACGTTGGAGACAGGTTCGGCTATCTCATATCTTTCATCCGGATAGTAAAGACAGTTGAGGATGCCGAACTGAATCAGATCACTGGACATCCAGCGCTGCACGGGATAGAGCTGCACCAGACCGGGGTCTTCGCTTGTGAGCAGAACTGTCTGGTAAAACCCCCAGACCCACCCGTCCTCCTGGCAGCCATCGAAAACTACACTTATACCATCCTGCGGAATGCCGTCGTTACCTATCACTATGGCTTCGTTAAAGACCAGGTAGGCGGGAATCATGATGTCCGGGTAAAGGACCTGAAGCTGCATCGACTTCATCCCGTTCTCTCCCGGCCTGCAAAACGCATAAACATCGACGGGATAATAATCGCTCCCATACGCACAATGTTCGCTGCGCGTGTCATCTATGTAGAGCCCGATCTGCGGCGTTTGCTGGGCCTGGGCAGAGGTCAGACCGCAAATGATCGCGATAAGCAACCCTGCGAGAGTCTTACGCATATCAGATTCCTCTTTTCTGGTTCCTTTCCTCAGAAGCACTCATGCTGATAGTGCTGGCCGAGGAAAGCGAAGTCGCTCAGGTTGCACATGTCGTCGTCGTTGAAGTCGCAGCAGGTGTTATACCCGGGGTCCCCCAGCTCCTTGTTGTATACCTCTCCAAAGAAGCTCAGGTCCGAGAGGTTGACCTCGCCGTCGGCGTTCAGGTCAGGGCCGACCAGGACGACGTCGAGGCAGATCACTGCGGTGCAGGATGTGTTCATGATCGTCGAGCCCTGGCAGGAGACATAGATGCCGCCTTCGGGAACACATCCGCCGGCCGCGATGCGGCCGGAAAAGGTTGTGCGGCCGTTGACATCGGTCAGCGAGTCGGCAACGAAGTGCTGTACGCATAAGGCCAGCTGGTACTGCGCGTCGCAAGCATCCATCCAGTAATCGGTCCAGGGTATGCCTGCGATCCCGCCATTGCCGGAATGTCTGACAAATATCTCGATGTAATCATCGTCTCCTCCGCAGCCGTTCCTGATGTGCTCGAAATCACCTTTCGGGCAGATGGATACGCGCATGCCCGTACAACTGACGTTCAGCTCGCTATAGCACACATCGATCGACTGAGCGGCCCCGGCGACGGGAACGATTAGTGACAGAAGAACCACGATACCAAGAATCTTCATTCTTCATCCTCCAGTTCAGGGGTGACCTCTTCAGGGGTCACTGGTGACATCAGAAGCACTCATGCTGGTAGTGCTCGCCGAGGAACGAGAAGTCGCTCAGATTGCAAAAGCCGTCGTCGTTATAATCGCAGCATGTGTCGTACCCGGCATCCCCCACCTGTTTGTTGTACGATTGGCCGAAGAAGCTCAGGTCGGAAAGGTTGACGAAGCAGTCGGCGTTGATGTCGGGACTGACGATAATGACATCCAGGCATACCGGTACCGTACAAGTTGCTTCATCGAGGATCGTCTTGCCCTGGCACGAGACAAAAATGCCTCCTGACGGGATGCAGCCGCCGGCTGCAATTTTTCCTGAAAATGTCGTCCTGCCGTTGGAACCGGTCAACGAATCGGCGACGAATGCCTCTACGCAGAGGCAAAGCTCATGCGCCTGATCGCAAGCGTTCATCCAGAAGTCGGTCTGCGGGATTCCGGCAATACCAACGTGCGAGCAGTCCCGGATAAAGACCTCGATGTAATCAATGCCTGTTCCGCAGCCTTCATCGATCCTCTCGAAACCCCCGCGTGGGCAGACGGACACCCGCATGCCGGGACAACTGACGAACAGGTCGTTCTCACAGGGGCACATATCCCCCGCGATTCCCGCCGCGGAAAGGATCATCGACAGGGCCATAACGATCATCAGAACTCTCATGCATCCTCCTTGCGCAAATGCGCTGCGATAAACAGGAAAACGGAAACTAACCTCTTCTATTTCAACATCACCATCTTCAGGGTCCGTTCGTAGTCGCCTGCCTCCATGCGGCAGAAGTAGATCCCGCTCGTCGTCGAGCGCCCCTCGTCGTTCGTTCCGTCCCATACAGCTTCGTACGATCCTGCGTCGCGGATCTCGTCTACCAGGATCCGAACGAGCCTGCCTGATACGTCATAGACACGAAGCGATACGCGTCCCTTCTCCCTGAGGGCAAAGCTGACCCTCGTCACAGGATTGAACGGGTTGGGGAAGTTGTCCGAGAGGCTCGTAGCCTCAGGTATCTCGGCGTCACACCCTGGAATATCATGATTGATACCGTTTTCGAACAATTCCCATGCACCCACGAAGAGCTCAGCCCTCGCCAACATTCCCGCCATCGACGCGTTACGGATATACTGGTAACTGTGCCCGATCCAGGCGGTCCTGAGCGGCTGGCTGGCGTTGTTCAACTGGTCGGTATAGATGCCTGCGTAATACTGCTGGCCGTCGTAGTCAGGATATTGCAGTGCGTACATCCCCGGACCCGTCTTCTCGAGGACATTAAACTCGTTGATATACGGACACCCGCCGAAAGCGTAGTACTCCAGGCCGTCGAAGGGACCGCCCGGGACCCCGGTGATCAGGGGCGTGACGATCCCGCCGGCACCTGCCCCCCCTGTCATCTCGAGGTAACTGCCACTTTCCAGGGTGACGCCGCAGATCGTGCTGACCAGCTCGTGCGCGACGGCGGCATAGGAGCCGTCCAGATCCGAAGCGATCTGGTCTCCCATTACCAGCAGGCCGACCTTGTGCTCCGACCACTTCATCCAGTTGACGAGCAGCTGCGCGTCGTTGCTCTTGTCCGAGTGCTCGGTACCCTCGCTGATGGTGCGCGAGCTCAGGTCTCCTGAATCGAACACGACGGTTTCGTATGCCGTGCAGAAGATCGACGAGGCGTCGGTCACCGAGGTATAGGCACCGACGCCGTTGCCCAGTCCCGATGAAGGTCCGTTGACGTCATAACGGTCGGGAATATCACCATCCACTACATTACACCTGAACGTCCCGTCGAAGTAGAACTGCACGATCCCGTTGAACGTTCCTCTCCCATCGAAATCGTCGACGTACAGCGCCGTGGGCACCGTACGCAGCGTCGGCAGGCATGTGAATTCGAGAAGATTGCTCGATCCGAAGAATGGACTTGGCGGAAGCGTTTCGGCGTTTGCCGGGTAGGTGCTGCTGCCTCCATCGGCGGACCAGGCCTTGAAGTAGTACTCGATCATGTACCCTCGAGTGAACAGGGAGTCGTTGAGGTCGATGCAGTACGTGTTCGGCACGTCGTTGCCGTTTGAGTAGCGCGCCTGCTCGCAGAGGAGCACCGTCCAGTCGCCGTCGTCACTGACGTAACTACCGTAGTTTCCTTCGAGCTGAGGTCCGCAGAGGTCGGGCTTGCCGTCCGGCCCGAGGAAGGTGGCGTTGACGTGGCAGTATACCCTCGCCTCGCCGGCAGCAAGTGTATCGAGTCCGCCTGCGAGCGGGGCCGAACATGTAACGACCGCCGAGTCCCCCGGATCTATGCGGGTGTACTCGTTCCCCGGCGCGATGTCCACGGCCATGTCGGCCCTGCAGAACTCTTCCATCGGATCGGGGCTGACGTCCACCTCCTGCGGGAAGGTGTCCTGAAAGAGTTCCCCCCGCCTGACGCTCCATTGCGGACCGCTCGTGTCGTACCTGTATATGCGCACGTTGTCGTACCATGGAGCCGGCGTATGGGCGCCGCAGTCGCCGTATGTGGGATACCATTCGGCACACATGTCTACCACACCGAGCGCCACCTGAATTGGATCGTCCGACGATGTGACAAGATGGGATATCTCCTCCGTGTCCTGATACCAGACCTTGCTCGGCTCATAAGGGATGTAAATATCCTGTGGGTACCACTGCCCCGGACAGCCCGCCACGATATTCCTTACCAGAAAGTTCCTGAAGACGAGGTTCCCGATGGGAAGGTCGATGTACACGGCATACCTCAGGAGCACGCCGCCAAGGGTTGCCTGCTCGCCCGGCGGTATCGCCGCGTCCTGGTTCTCGTCGCATGCCGTGGAGTACATATTCATGTCAATCACGGGAGAGACAATCATCTCGTCCTGGCATGGAGGCTCGTGGCTGTAAATATTCGGACAGAAGGGCGTGATATAGATATTGTCTGACCATCCGCACGTGGGCCCGCTCGTGTCGAAGAATGTGACGATAGAGCTCATATTGTATCCGCACGGGTCCTGGTCGATAAGGCCGTTTCTCAGGGCCGCGTATGCCCCGTACGCGTCGGCGTGGAAACAATTCCAGATGCCCAGTTCTGTTCTGTCGCCTGCAGAGAAGCCCTCGAAATTCTCGTAATCCAGGATGCCGTGGATGTCTGAAACAGTGATGCTGTCGACGATGAAGGCGCCGTCGGTATCGTGTCCGCCGTCCTCATCCGACCATCCATTATCGGAGATAAAGTGGAATCGCAGCTTGGTCGCCGCCTGCGGGAGAAGGAGCTGATGCGAGGCGACAAGCGTATCGACGCCGTCGTAGACTTCGATCTCTATCCAGTTGTTGTCCCCGGCGTCGTACTCGACGTAAGTAAAGTCATATTCCGGCTCAGAATCCACAAGACATCTGTAAGACAAGTTCAGTTCCCCCGCGAAGTGGACGGGGTCCGACTGGCATATCTGGTCCCAGCTGTTCCCGTATCCCGGGGCGTTGAGCCACGAACAGAGATAAAAATCTGAGCCCGGGCGCGTGCCGCACCAGAGAGACTTTGACCCTTCCAGGACCACGAGGCGGCCGTAGTCGCCACCCCCGAGGCCTGCGAAGTCGTCGACGTGGAAAAACGTGTCCACCTGGGCCGTCTTGTCGACGCTCGTCCAGCCCTGCCAGTCCTGGAACTCGAAATCGTACCAGACGACACAGTAGGTGTCGGCTGCCGCCGCCGCTGCTGCGGGAGCAAGGCTCATCACCTCCTCGCATCCGGAGAAATCGATACTCGTCTCCACGTAGTTCGGCCTGTAGAAACGAGGCCGCTGCGTTTTCGGTTCTTTCGCCCCTGAACCCGAAAAAACCGAGAATACGATAATCACCGCGAGAGCTGCCAGCACTGCGCGTTTCATCAATCCCTCCCTTACCTCTTACATCTATACTGTCGGGCGGCGAAGACTCGCAACCGCCCGGTTGGATCCGGATCTTATCTGAGCATCACCATCTTCAATGTCCGCTCGTAGTCGCCTGCCTCCATGCGACAGAAGTAGATCCCGCTCGCCGTCGAGCGGCCCTCATCGTTCGTTCCGTCCCAGACCGCTTCGTACGATCCCGCGTCGCGGATCTCGTCGATGAGAATACGCACGAGGCGACCGGAGACGTCGTAGACACGCAGCCTTACGCGCCCCTTTTCCTTCAGGGCGAATTTGACCCTCGTCACCGGATTGAACGGGTTGGGGAAGTTCTGCGAGAGGCTGGTGGCCTTCGGAATCTCGGTATCCGTAT
>DAOVNN010000075.1 GCA_030630165.1 Candidatus Krumholzibacteriota bacterium | reverse complement strand
GGCAAGGTCTACATGGAATTGCGCAAACCGTTTGATATGCTTGCCGATGGGATAGTCCAGGAAGAGAAGTTGAGAAGAGAAAAAGCCCCCGAAGAGGCTATAAATAATAATTGGCTCCCCAGGCAGGACTCGAACTCCCGGCCCGGCAGCTAACTCCGCGCTGTTCCTCTCACCTTGAGAACTCGGCGATGTCAACTTTGATTAAAAAAGGGCGGCCCCATCTGGAACCGCCCCTTGAGATCTCATTATTTCCCTTCAGGAAATCTTATTCATCCTCTTCCGTCATAAGCGTCATAGCTTTGATGATGACCGGCTTTACCGGAACGTCGCTGTAGGCACCCTTTTTCGCCGTCTGGACGAGCTCGATCTTGTCGATGACTTCCATGCCCTCGATGACTTTGGCGAATACGCAGTATCCGAATCCGGTATCGGTCTTTTTCCTGTGATCGAGGTTCGAGTTGTCGTTTGTGTTGACGAAGAACTGGCTCGTAGCGCTGTCGACTACGTTCGTCCTGGCCATGGCGAGCGTGTACTTCTTGTTCTTCAGTCCGTTAGACGCCTCGTTCTTGATCGGGGGAGCGGTCGACTTCTGCGTCATGTCGATCGTGAATCCGCCGCCCTGGATCATGAAGCCCTTGATGACCCTGTGGAATATCGTCCCGCTGTAGTAACCCTTCTCGACATAGTTGAGAAAATTTGCCACTGAAACGGGAGCCTTGTCGGGGTAGAGCTCGATCGTGAACCCGCCCACGTTTGTCTTGATGTAGACGTGGGGGTTGTTTTCCTTGGCCTTCTCCTGCGAGGAAGCCGGGATCGCGGCGGCGAGGATCATAGCCACTGTCAGAACTACGGGTAGAAGTCTCATCATTTCGGTGTCGCCTCCATTGTTCGAGAGATTCTCACCTGGATTGTGGGAAATATAACCTATCGCAGGCGCTGTTTACAACCAAAGAAAGTGCGAAATCGTCGCTGCCCGGCAGGATTTTCATTCAAAATACTCTGTAAAATAAAGAATTAAGAGGATTTGGGGACTTTTTTCTTTCAGGGTTCACGTTTTATCTGTTAACATCGGATCGAAGCGGCTGAAGTGGTCTTTAAACTGTATTCGAGGGGCTTTATAATGAGTCGAAAACTCTCCTACGAGCATGTCGACGTCTTTACGGACAAGCCTTACTCCGGGAACCAGCTCGCCGTATTCCATACACCGGGCAAACTTACCAAGCCGCAGATGCAGAGTATCGCCCGTGAGATGAATTTCTCGGAGACGACGTTCATTTATCCGACGAAGGCATCGGGAGTCAACGCGAAGGTGCGCATTTTTACGCCCTACGAGGAGGTCCCGTTCGCCGGACACCCGACGCTGGGGACCGCCTATGTCCTTCACAAACGCACCAAGGGAAAGAAATCGCCCAACATGATGCTCGAGCTCAATGCCGGGCTCATCGAGGTCGATGTATCCGGATCGCAGAAGAAGGGGTACACCTTTACGATGAATCAACCCCTGCCCGAGTTCGGCACTGCGCTGCAGAACAGGGGGCAGGCTGCCAGGGCGGTCGGAATCGGGCCGTTCGAGGTAGTCGGAGGGGGGGTCGTCTCCAACGGACTCGATTTCCTCATCGTAGAAGCGAGGGATTCCGAGGTCGTCAGCCGCGCGCGGCTGAACATGGAAGAGTCGGCCAACGTCACGACGAGACACAAGGTGATCGGCATCTACCTGTTTGCAAGGGTCGAGAGCAGGAAGATCAATGTGCACGCGAGATTCTTTGCCCCTTCCGTGGGCGTGTTCGAGGATCCCGCGACCGGCTCGGCTGCCGGTGCGCTCGGCGGTTACCTTGCGAGGATCCTCAAGTTCCCTTCCGAGCTGAAGCTGAATATCGAGCAGGGTAAGGAGATGGGAAGGCAGTCGCTGTTGCACACTCACGTGAAATGCGACCGCGGACTCGTCCAGAACGTGAAGGTTTCGGGGAAAGTCGTGAGCGTCGGTGAGGGCATTGTAACGATATGATTTCGAATTAGTTTTGAAAAGTACGGCGCTTGTGATATAATACGCCGGGTACTGCATATTAATGTGTTGTACTGATTGAAATTTTACCGGAAAAGGTTTCTGAGGAGGTGGCCCGCGTGACCCTTTCGACGGATCTCTTTTCCGGTTTTTAATTGAAGGACCCCGGGCCGGAGCAATCCGGACCCGGGGTCCCTTTGTATACTGGTCTTTCGGCCTCTGCTACTTCAGGTATCCATCGAACCACTCGTGTATCGTTGCCCACCAGAATTCGGCGTTGAGCGGCTTGCGCACGAAATGGTCCTCGTCGGGGAAGAAGAGGAGCTTCGACTCCACTCCCTGCCGTTGAAGCGCGGTGAAGAACTCAAGCCCCTGGTTATACGGCACTCTGTAGTCATGCTCGCCGTGGACGACGAGGCATGGTGTGCTGAAATCCGCCGCGTACCGGTGCGGCGAGAACTTCTCGTACATCTCGGTATTCGTCCAGGGTGTGCCCTCGTATTCCCACTCGGGGAACCACAGTTCCTCGGTCGCTCCGTACATGCTCTCGAGATTGTATACGCCGGCGTGCGATACGAGGCATTCGAACCGGTCGGTATGCCCCTCGATCCAGTCGACCATGTACCCGCCGTACGACGCTCCGGCCGCGCCGATCCTCTCGGGATCGATGAAGTCGAAGTTGGCCTCGAGATAGTCGAGGCCCTTCATGATGTCCTCGTACGGAGCTCCGCCCCAGTCGCCGCTGATCGCGTCGGTGAAGGCCTGTCCGTAGCCGGTGCTGCCGGTGAAGTTGATCGTCGCCACGACATATCCCGGCGAAGCGAACATCTCGACGTTCCAGCGGTAATGGAAATTGTCACCGAAGGCTCCCTGGGGGCCGCCGTGGATGAGCATTACGACGGGATACTTTATCCCCTCCTCGAAGAAGGGGGGCTTGACGATCATTCCGTGGACCTGCCGCCCTTCCGCGCCCTCGAACCAGAACTCCTCGAGCGGATTCATCTCGAGGTCGGCGAGGACGGCGGAATTGATGTCGGTCAGTCTTGTTACATTTTTACCCGATGTGGAAGACCTGTACAGGTCGGTCGGCGCGTTGACGTGCTGGCGCGGGAAGACGAGGCTCTTTCCGTCGGAAACAACACGCACGTTGTTGTCGTATGCTCCCGTGACGACGAACTTCGTGTCGCCGCCTTTCACCGACACCTTGCAGATCGAATATCGCCCCCTGTCCTGGACGCAGAAATATATGTCCCGGCTGTTCGGCGCCCAGTCGAAATTGCCGACGCTGTAATCGAGTTCCGGGGTGAGGGTAGACATCTTCCCCGACCTGCGGTCATAGAGCGTCAGTGTCTGCCTGTCCGCCTCGAATCCCGCCCTGGCCATCGAGCGCCAGGCTATGTACCTGCCGTCGGGTGAGTAGCGCGGATTGTTGTCGTTCGCCGGGTTGCCGGTGGTCAGGTTCTTCGATTCGCCGCCTTCCACAGGAACGATCCAGATATCGTTGTTTGTCGAGATCGCTACCATCGGATCGGGATTGAGGGTGTAGCAGATCTCCTTCCCGTCGGGGGCGAAGTCGTAATCCCTCGCTCCTCCGAGCGAGATCGGCGGGACGTCGGTACGGCCCTTGTTGATCTCGATTGGTTCTCCTCCATCCATTCCGATGAGGAAGAGATGATCCCAGCGGCCCTCTCTCCAGTAGTTCCAGTGACGGAACATCAGGTGGTCCATCAGGCGTGCCTTGACCTTCCCGTCGTTGTATTCCTTCAGCTTCTTCTCGTTGCAGTCCATGTCTTCGCAGTCGGGATAGACGCTGGACGTGAAGGCAAATGTCTTTCCATCGGGGGACCAGAGCGGGGACGAGACGCCTGTGGGGATGTCGGTGATTTTCCTGGCCTCTCCGCCGTCGACGGGGATGACCCAGATCTGCGGTGATCCGCCGCGTGTCGAGACGAATGCGAGCTTTTTGCCGTCTGGCGCCCAGGTCGGCGCGTAGTCCGCTCCGTCGCTGCGGATAAATCTATAAGGGGTCCCGCCTTTTACCGGTACGAGGTATATGTCTGTGTTCGATGAGTTCGCTTCCTTGTCGAACCACGTGACGGTGAACGCGATGTTCCTGCCGTCGGGGGATACCTCGAAACTGCCGATGCGTCCGAGGGCGATCAGGTCATCGAATGTGATCGCCCGCTTCTCCGCCTTTACGGACATCGTGCCGGCGAGGATCACAACGGCCACGATAAGGATTGCTGCTGCGCGTTTCATTCCTGCTCCTTCCGGTTCAGCCGCCCCGGACGGGGCGGATCAGGTCTGTAGATTTCCCAGGCGATTCTAGAAGATACAGCCCTCCCGAGGCAACACTATATCTCGCCGGATTTTTACTTGAACGGGCTTCCAGATTGTGAAAGGTTAGCCTTTGTCGATACAGGCGGCTCGATCCATATCTCCCGGAGGAGACAATGACAGAGATGATAACGGTAAAAGAGCTCAACAAGAGCTTCGGCGAGGTCCGTGCGGTGAGGGGTATCAGCTTCTCGGTCGCGCAGGGGGAGATATTCGGATTCCTCGGCCCGAACGGAGCGGGGAAAACAACTACGATATCAATGCTTTCCGGGCTCCTCAGGCCCGATTCAGGCTCTATCACGATAGACGGGATGGACATGGCCTCCCGTGGGAGAGATATCAGGCGGATCATGGGGGTCATCCCCCAGGAGATAGCCCTTTACGATGAACTCTCCGGGCGGGACAACCTCCTCTTCTGGGGCGGCCTGTACGGTCTTGCGGGCGGTGATCTGAGGGACCAGGTCGACCGCGCGCTTGAACTCGTAGAGCTGACGGACCGCGCGAAGGATGCGGTGAGGACATATTCCGGTGGTATGAAGAGGAGAATCAATCTCTGCGCGGGGCTTGTTCACTCTCCGAAGATCATCCTTCTTGACGAACCGACACTGGGAATCGATCCGCAGGCGCGGATCAGGATACTCGAGGTAGTAAAGGGTCTCGCCAGCGAGGGCAGGACGGTGATCTACACGACGCACTATCTCGAGGAGGCGGAACAGCTATGCGACAGGATAGCGATTATCGATGAGGGAACGGTACATGCCTCCGGGACGCTGGCCGAGCTCGTCGAGCTGGTCGGAGGAAAGGTCATGGTCTCTGTAACGGGGGATTTCAGTGCGGACGAGGCGAAGCAGGTGCTCGGCGAAGCGGAGTTCGACCATATATCCGATGGAGAGCTGCGCGTCAAGCTGCTCGACCGTGATCAGACCGGCAGGCTGCTCGGCGGTCTCTTCTCCGCCGGCCTCCATGTCGATGGTGTGGCGATAAGAGAACCGAGCCTCGAAAGCGTCTTTCTCCAGGTCACCGGAAGGGAGCTGAGGGACTAGGATGAAAGCGATACTCGGCATCCTCGCGAACGATATAAGGCGGCGGCTTAAGAACCCCCTGTCGGTGATCCTCATGCTCCTGATACCGGTGACGATGACGCTTATCACCGGCCTGGTCTTCGGACCTGAAGGTAATGTCGACATGCCGAAGATCAAGGTCCTTCTCGTCGATAATGACGGGGGCTTCTTCGGCGGGCTCCTGAAGCAGGGGATGCAGCAGGGGGAGCTCGGCGATATGCTCGATATCACAGAGGTCACCGCTGCCGAAGGTGAAGAGATGATGAGCGGAGGGGATGCATCGGCACTGATCGAGATCCCCGAAGGATTCACCGCTAATGTCCTCGACGGCAAGCCTGCGGAGATAAGGCTGGTCAAGAATCCTTCGGAGACATTTCTCCCGATCGTAGTAGAGGAGATCACGAAGACGATGGCGGTCCTGCTGGACGGCGGGACAAGGATATTCAACGCTCCGATGTCGAAGATGCGCTCGATTGTCGATCAGGAGAACTGGCCCGCCGTATCAGACATGGAAGAGGTGATGGACGGGGCGAAAAACGGCGTGATACTCACCTACGGATATATCGCGGATTCGCTGATCACCTTTACAGACGAGGTCGCGGCCCTGCCGGATTCTGTTGCCGCCGTCGATGATCCGGTCGTCAAGGATTTCAACATATTCGCCTACGTCATGCCGGGCAGCATGATGATCGGCCTGCTGTTCATCGTCGAGCTCGTTCTTCGAGGTCTGCTTCGCGAAAGGAAGGCGGGGACACTGAGGAGGATGCTGGCAGCTCCGGTTACCACAGGACAGGCAGTAGCCGGAAAGGTCGGAGCTGCCTTCGCGATCACTCTGATATCGAGTCTCATACTTCTCGCGGTAAGCCGGCTCGGGTTTGGAGTCGATCTGGGCGATCCGCTCGCGCTGTTTCTCCAGACAGTCGCCACGATACTGATGTGCACGGGGATCATTACCTTCCTCTACGGGGCGATCAGCGGCGAGAGGGCGGCGGACGCCGTGATGTCGGTCATGATCATCGTGATGGCCCTCTTCGGCGGAAGCATGGTACCGAGCGAGCAGATGCCCCCGGCCCTGCAGGCGGCGGGCAGGTTCTCGCCCGTATTCTGGGCGGCCGACGGTATGAAGAAGATATTCCTCCTCGATGCCGGGGTCTCCGATATAAGGATCCACCTGCTGGTACTGTTCCTCCTGGGGGTATTGACGATCATTCCGGGGGCGCTTCTGATACGTGCCAGGATCGCGAAAGGGGGGTGGTGACGATGAGGAGGGGAAGGATGCACGCGATATGGAGGATCGCCTCGTGCGATTTCAGACTGACGATGAGGGAGAAGAGTGCCGTACTCTGGATATTCCTCATGCCGCTCGCCTTCATGACATTCTTCGGTCTTTCCTTCGGCGGGAGTTCCGGGCAGACGCCGAAGGCGACGCTGACGGTCGAGAACAACGACGACGGTTATCTTTCGGGCGATCTGATCTCCCTTCTCGCGGGGGAGAATTACTACATCCAGATGAGTGATACCCTGCCGGAGGGCAGGGACCCTGTGCGGACGTTGATCATACCGGAAAGGTTTACCGACGATGTGCTCGGCCGTGAGAAGGTCGAGCTTGCCCTTGTGCGCGACAGGGGCTCGAACAGAAACGCCGGCGAAGCCGCTTCGGCGGCTGTAATAAGGAGTATCGCAAGGCTCATAAGCGGGCTAATCGAGATCGAGAACGGACTGGTAAACGAGGGCTCGGGTTCGATCGCCGTTCGCGGCGATTCGCTTTACGGCTCACTTCTGCTTGTCACGCGGGAGCAGCCGGGGATGGCGGCGGTCCTCGAGGAAAGAATAGACACGATGCTCGTCCGTCCGGCGAATATCACGGTGGTCTCGGAACGTGCGGGAAAAGGGGTGGAGATTCCAAGAGGGTTCCAGTCGTCGGTGCCGGGGAGTCTCGTCATGTTCGTCCTGATGACGATGCTCTTCAGCGGATCGGTACTAACCGCCGAAAGAAAGGACGGAGTGCTGAGACGTATCGGGATGTCGCCGGCGGGCAAGGGCGATGTTGTTGCGGGCAAGCTGATCGGACGGATCTTTGTCGCCGCGGCCCAGATCATTTTCCTTTTAGCCGTTGGGAAGTTTCTTTTCCGGATCTCCCTTGGCAGCAGCCCCGGCGGGCTCTTTTTCCTGATGCTCACGTTCGCTTTCGCAATGGGGTCCCTGTCGATACTGTTCGGTGCTTTCCTGTCCGATCCTGACCAGGTCACGACGATAGGTGTGATAACGTCGCTGGCGATGTCTGCTCTCGGTGGATGCTGGTGGCCCCTCGAGGTGGTATCGGCGCCGATGAGGATGGTCGCATACTGCCTTCCGACCGGCTGGACGATAAACGGGATACACAGACTGATATCGTTCGGCATGGGAACGTCGGCCGTCCTGCCGCATATAGCCGTGCTCTTCCTTTTCGGGCTGGTGTTTCTCGTCCTGGGAGCGAGGCGCCTCAAGTGGGATGTGTGACGGGATCTCCCGTCAGTGTATCGCGTAGTGGATGATCGTGCCGTTGGAGCCGACGGCGTATACGTCCTCATCCGACAGGCCCGTGAGCGCCCTCAGGTGGACCGATACTCCCGATTCGAGTTTTCCCCATTCGCTGCCGTCGTAGTAGAGGACCTCGCCGAACTCACCGCTGGCGAAGACGTCATTCGGACCGCTGCCCCAGACTGCGTACAGTTTTCTGTGGGATCCGCTCTGCATCGGCGACCATTCAGACCCGTTGTAGTGTATGATCGTTCCAACCGAACCGACTGCGAACACGTCGGTAGGACCGCTGCCCCAGACCCCGAAAAGTGCGTATGAAGTGCCGGCGCTCATCGTGTCCCACTGAGCGCCGTCGTAATGGAAGACCGAACCTAAGCCGCCGACAGTGAACATGTCACCCTCCCCCGCGCCCCATGCGTCATGCAGCCATTCGTCGGTCGGACGGGGCAGTTCCTCCCAGGAGGAACCGTCGAAGTGTGCGACGAGGCCGAAAGGTCCGACGCCGTATATATCGCTGCGTGAGGATCCCCAGAGGGCGCTTATCTCCCAGCCGAGGGGAAGCTGCGTCGATGCCCAGCCGCTTCCGTCGAATTCTATCAGGAGTCCGATCTGGCCGGCCGAGAGGATGTCGCCTTCGGGCAGGCCGCGGATCGTGTAGAGTTCCTGGGTTCCGCCGTATGACATCGCGTTCCACTTGCCGGCCGTCTTTCGCAGGATCGCTCCTCTGCTGCCGACTGCGAAGATGCCGTCGGTCTCGCTGCTCCAGGTCCCGAAGAGATGCTGCGAGAACGGATTGCTGGCCGGGAGCCACTGGGAGCCGTCGAACTCGAGGATGTCGCCATGGAATCCAACGGTGATCCCGGATCCGCTTGTGACATCGACCGCATTGAGCATGCTGATGTCAGGCTGGACCTGCATGTAAGGCTCCCACGATTTTCCGTCGTAGTAGAGGACCGTTCCATGGTTCCCGACAGCGAATATCTGATCGGCCGATATGCCGTCGATCGCGAGCAGGTGCTCGGTCGTGCCGCTGTCCTCGGAAGACCATGTCGTTCCGTTGAATCTCATCATGTCGCCGTAGAGGCCGACCGCGAAGATGTCGCCGCCCGCTGTTCCCCAGATCCCCGTGAAGTAGCGTCCGCCGCCTCCGGGCATCTCCACCCAGCCGCTGCCGTCGTACCTCACGATCAGGCCGGAGTCGCCGACAATGATCACATCCTGCGGCGAGGTTCCCCAGATACCGTAGATATTATCCTCAAAGATGGTCGGCATCACCGACCAGGACATGCCATCGTAGCGGATGACGGTCCCGCCCTTGCCCGCGGCGAAGATCACGCCGCCGGGGAAGCCGAAGATACAGGTGAGATCGTCGGTCGTCACCGAGTCGGCCCTGTTCCATGATATCCCGTCGTAATTGACTATGACGCCGCTGTTGCCGACGGCCCATATCTCTGTTTCCGAGATCCCGTAGATGGCGTTCAGTGAGGCCGTGACAGGGCTTTCCATCGACACCCAGCCGCCATTATCCTTACGCAGTATCATGCCGCCGTCGCCGACCGCGATCGCGCCGGCGGTCCCTGGATCATAGACTCCCCTCAGGGTTCTGACAGTAGATTCTATGCGCCACCAGGCTTCAGGGCCGGCCTCGATTTCCGGGCCTGCCGGGCCATCTCCACCGCATGACGAGAGTGCCAGTGCTGCGATTACGGGGATAACGATGCTGAATAGATGCTTCATGGTGTATTTCTGGCGTTTCATGACCGGTATCTCCTCGGGCGGCGGGATATGGTGGGGCTGCGGGGTTTGCCTTCGAAATTTAATGCTTTTTAATGCCGATAAACAGCAGATTCGGACTGAAAGCGGGGGTCTCGAGTCCGCGGTCACGCAGTACAAGGCGGAAGACGAGGTTGAGGAGGGCCTGGACAGCTTCGGCGACGTGGCTGACGAGCCCTGTCAGCGGCCCCCTCCTGTGTATGAAGAGGTCGGCACTGGCGGTGCCGTAATAGCCGCAGAAAAGGGTCTCCAGGCGCTCCGGGTCGAACAGGGTCCTGAAATTCTTCATGCGCATGATCTCCCTGTTGTGCAGCGGTATGATCCGGCGATTGAAGAGCAGAGCCTGGAGGTAATTCGCCCCTCGCATGTTGGGGATGCTCACGATAAGCCTGCCGCCGGGCCTTAGAAACCTCAGGTGTCTCTCGATCACGTCGGCCGGGTCGTCAAAATGCTCGATGAAGCCCCTCGACAGGACGATATCGAATTGCCCGCTCCACCTGCCGGCCTGACCATCGTCGAAAAGATCTGCCTCTATCACACGTCCGGGGTCGATGCCGCTCCGGGTGAAGAGCTCCCTGTTCGTCTCCGCTCCGTCACGCGAATACTCCAGTCCCCGGACCTCGCACCCGAGTTCCTCGTGCATCCTGACGAGGTGC
>DAOVNN010000275.1 GCA_030630165.1 Candidatus Krumholzibacteriota bacterium | reverse complement strand
GACCCACTCTCCTTTCAGGCGTCCCTTTACACAGTGGTTCCGTCCGTACCACAGACCTTCGAACCAGCCCATATCGCTGTCGAGCGGGCCATCCGTGAGGGTCGGGTTTACACCGTAGTCCCCGGTGAGTATTCCCATGAACTCACCCCGCCGGTTGACATATTTCCCGAAGAATTTGTACTCTCCGGCGCTGTTGACGCCGTAGATGCCTCTGAGGTGACCGACGGCCCAGCCTCTCTCACTGACCCATATGCCCCTGAAATGTCCCAGGACGATACCGCGCAGCTCTCCCGTTTCCTCGTTGTAGAGGGTGTCGGGCGCTTCGACTCTATTCCATTTGCCGAGAAGGTAGCCGTTCGGGCAGCCGGGGAGTATGCGATGGCTGGCGATCGCCATATAGTTGTTGCACCTGTCTACGGGCTCTATCAGTTTGAGCGCCTCGAGCTCGTCCATCGTGAAGGTCCGCTCGTACGGGCCGGCGACGATGGTCAGCGTTGGCTCGGGTCTCTCCTCGTCGGATGTTCCCGGATCTGTTGCCGTTGTGTCCGGCGCTGGAGGCGGAGGAACGATCAGGCGGACCTGGATGCCGTCCACGTGTGGGCAGGTCTCTGACGTCCACCGGATCGTGTTCGGACCGGTACGGACGATCTCGTCGTTCGCGTCAAACCTTATCACCCGCTCGATAACGATAACGCCGCTCTCGAGCGCCATGCCGCCCGACCAGTCGACGGTGCAGCAGTCGGTATCTGCCGTATCTACGACGGCTCTGACCATCCTGCCCCACAGCGCGCGGAAACGGTATATCCTGACGCCGTCCCTGCGCTCCATTTCGCGGACGCGCTCCTCGTTACGAAGCGGATCCTGATAGTCGCAGTCCTCGCCCTCGCCCTCTTCGATAGCCATGAAGGTCTCCGGCTCGTCGAAAAGAGGTTCCTCGTCCGTCTCCGTGAATCCGCCCGTCGGTGAATCGAGATCTACGACCTGAAGTACGGGATCGCCCGAGGTGGGCGATGTCGGGTCGTCACTGACCGATTCACATCCGGCCGCGATCATGGCGAAGACGAGGATCATTGAAAATAAGAAATATTTCTTCATCCTCAGCTCCTTTCCAATGGTGACTTACATCTGAATGCCTGATTTATGAGTTTATCATCACATTCACATCACAGTGATATTGCAGGAGAAGTGCCGAATTGCACGACTTTGTAAAACAGTGTGTAAGTGATTGTGTATTAGATAGATACAGGCCGATATCTTTTTGGTCGGGCCTTCTGTTTTACCTGAAACTGTACCACACAGTACACATTGACAGTACAGGCTGTCCACGCAGGTACACAATCAGGGAACGAAGTAAAAGGGTGCAACAAGATCAGACCGGGATGCGTACAACAATACAGGCAGAGCGTTTCGATAACTGATGGAGGATGAATGATGAAGAAGCTGTCCCTGATCGCCCTGGCACTGGTGCTGACCATGATCTTCACAGCAGGCGCAGATGCACACAGGGTATGCAGGCATGACGATGACTGGACCTTCGATCACAAGAGCATTGATTTCGAGGATGGCACGCTTGTGATCGAGCATGAGGACGAGGACTGGATCGTCGAGATCACCGAGGACTACAAGCTCTACGTGAATGGTGAGAGGGTCAGGACCGACAGGCAGCAGAAGAAACTACTTCGCAGTTATTACCGCGACTACGAGGATATCGAGGAATTTGCCAGAGAGATCGCGAAAGAGGGCGCTCTGGTCGGACTGGCAGGAGTCAAACTTGGCGCGGGCGCCGTGGTGTGTGTGGCGAAACTCCTCCTTGATGATTACGACAGCGACGATATGGAAGATGAGATCGAGATTAATACGGAAGATCTCGAGAAGATGGCTGAAAATCTCGAAAAAATGGCCGACAGGATCGAGGATATGGCCGACGATCTCGAGAAAACACATAAAAAACTGAGAAGATCTATCCCCGAGCTCGGAGACCTCGAGGACTTCTAGCGGGATATGGCGAAAGTCGA
The DNA here is from genome assembly GCA_030630165.1 of Candidatus Krumholzibacteriota bacterium. Lineage (GTDB taxonomy): Bacteria > Krumholzibacteriota > Krumholzibacteriia > Krumholzibacteriales > Krumholzibacteriaceae > JAUWCL01. The sequence goes on along the minus strand of DAOVNN010000275.1, from coordinate 2,134 downwards.
AAGGAGTGGGGAACTGATGGAGCAGCATATAACAATACTTGGTGTCCTGCATATCGCATACGGGGCGCTCGGCATTCTCATCGCGATGATCGTTTTCATGGCCGTTGTCGGCGGCGGGATGCTCTCGGGCGATACCGAGGCAATGGCGATCACATCACTCGTCGGCACATCGATAGCGACATTCCTGATTGTTCCAAGCCTGCCGGGACTCATCGGCGGCCTGGGAATATTCAGGTACAGGCAGTGGGCGAGGATCACACTCCTCGTGGTGGGCTTTATCAACCTTCTGATCGTCCCTTTCGGGACGATTCTCGGTATATATACGATCTGGGTGCTGATGAACATCGAGGTCAAGGACATGTTTGAAAAACAGGCTGCTGGCAGGGTTGCACGGGGGGAATCATGATCATGCTGAAGGATATCATAATCGAGATGTTCTACCTGATCTGGTACGGGATCTGACGGGCCGCCGATCAGAAGCGGTAGCCGAAGCTGAGCCAGAGTCTCAGGCCGTTGCGTTCGCTGCCCGCGAGTGTGAGTTCCGCCGGTCCTGCCGGCGTTTCGTACGCGATGGTACCTGCGCCTCCGGTAAAGGTATTCTCTTTCCTGAAGACATCGGCTCTGTCGTCGACGGCCGCGCCCGCATTGAAATGGCCGGCGATCAGCCATCTGCCGGTGATCTCGATCTGCAGCTCGGCTCCTGCGAGATATGCGTTCGCGCCGGAGAACTCGAACGGCTCGTACCCATAGAACGAGACGTTGCGCTCACCGTAATAATCGAACCACGACATGATCCCGCCGAGATAGTACCTGTGGTGCGGAAGGGGGCTTCCGCCGCCTGTTATCCCGTAGAGAAAGCTGCCCCGCAGCGATACGCGGCTGTGAAAGGGGATAGCCGCGATTAATTGAGCGTATGCCCTGTTGTAAGAGTCCTCGTTCACCGACATTTCAGGATAGTACTGTCCCGACATCTTCAGAAGGAATCCACTGCGCGGCATCCAGGACCGGTCCAGCGTGACGAGCCAGAGGTCCCCGCCGGCAAAGAAGAGGCCGCCTGCCTCGGTCCCGGTGCCGGGAGGCGCTATATCGGGTCTTATGCTGTACCATTCACCCGCGGCGGCGATCAGGCACCGGAACATATATCCAAGGCTGCTTTCAGCGAAAATGCCCGCTCTGCCTGCCCTGACTCCCCACCTGCTTGTCCTTATGCCTTCATCGAACGACTCGATAAAGTCGTCGACGTAGTTACCGGCCAATCCCGGCATCAGCCACTTTCCCAGTCCGGCGTCCTGGGAGTAGCTGCCGAGGAGGTTTACGCGGCTGCTGAATACCATGTCGAGATTGAGCACCGACCCGTGGCCGATCAGGTTCTTCATCTGGGCCCCGAGGAGAGCGGAGAACGACCACCGCGTATCGTACCGAAGGCCCAGGCCTATGTAGTTCAGTTCCTCCTCCTCGATCTCGAGGACGAGTGTCTTTCCACCCTCTTCCTTCAGGAACCGGTACGAGATCTTCGCGAAGTTGCCCGTGCTGTACAGCCTCTGCAGCGCTTTGTCCAGATCGGTCGCGGTGACCGAGGCCGGAGGTTTTATCCCGAAGACAGAGGATACAAGCTTGGACGGGACCTCGGAGAGCCCATCGAAGCGAACCTTCGTGATCTCGACCGACGTTGCCGGAGTCTCTTCCATCTGCTCCGGGGGCTCGCGGAAGCCTCCCGTTTCCGCAACCAGCGCGCGGATCTCCTCGATATGCCTGCGGGCCGCTTTTTCACCCTGCTCGATGATGTAGGGGATGTCGCTGAAGTCGAGTGTGTTGACCGTCTGAAGCTGCGGTCTGATGTAGAGGTCGCAGTGCTCCTTCTGCGCATCCATCGTAGATTTCATAAGGATGTCGACGGTCTGGTCGACGATGTCGAGGACCGTCTTGAGGCTGTCTTTTCCAACGAGGTCGCTCGATACGTCGATGCATATGACGATGTCGGCGCCGAGCTCGATCGCGTCGATGGCGGGGAGGTTTCGAACGAGGCCCCCGTCGACGAGCAGCAGCCCGTCCCTTTTGACCGGGGTAAAGGCGGTCGGTATCGCCATGCTCGTTCTCATCGCGTCGGCAAGGGAGCCGCTGTCTATCACGTATG
>DAOVNN010000105.1 GCA_030630165.1 Candidatus Krumholzibacteriota bacterium | reverse complement strand
TCACGTGGGCCAGGGCCTGGGAGATCACACATAAAACGTGCGCCTACACCAATCACACCCTCCTGCCCGAGGCGCTCGAGGAATGGCCCGTGTCGATGTTCAGCAGGCTGCTCCCGAGGCACCTGCAGATCATACGTAGAATAGACGTGATGTTCCGCAAGCGGGTGTCGCTGAGGTATCCGGGCGATACGGACAGACTCAGGCGGGTCTCGATAGTCACTGGCGACCCGAACGCCAAGGTGAGGATGGCCCATCTCGCCATGGTCGGCTCTCATTCCACCAACGGCGTGGCCGCACTTCACACGAAGCTGCTGAAGAAATTCATCCTCAAGGACTTCAACGAGATCTTCCCGGGGAGGATAAACAACAAGACGAACGGGATCACGCCGAGACGCTGGCTTCTCGCGGCCAATCCCGGACTCGCGTCGCTTATCACCGAGAAGATCGGCCGCGACTGGGTCACGGATCTCGCCCAGCTGAGCCGCCTCGAGGAGTTCTCCGGTGACGGGGAATTCATGGAAAGGTACGCTGCAGTAAAAACAGCGAACAAGGAACGGCTTGCGAATCTCGCCGGAAGAATCACAGATTTCACCATCGACCCCTCGTCGATCTACGATGTCCAGATCAAGCGCTTCCACGAATACAAACGGCAGATGCTGAATATCCTCCACGTGATGTACTCCTGGCTGCGACTCAAGGAGGATCCGGATTACAAGCCCTGCCCTCGCACTTATATATTTGCCGGCAAGGCGGCGCCCGACTACTTCATCTCGAAGCTTGTCATCAGTCTGGTCAACCATGTAGCCGCGATGATCAACGACGACAGTGAGACCGGCGACACACTCAAGGTCATCTTCCTGCCGAACTACGGGGTGACCCTTGCCGAGGCGATCATACCGGCGGCGGACATCTCGGAGCAGATCTCGACGGCGGGTTACGAGGCGTCCGGCACGGGAAACATGAAGCTGGCGCTCAACGGCGCCCTGACCGTCGGGACGCTTGATGGAGCGAATATCGAGATCATGGAAGAGGTCGGCGAGGATAACATCTACATATTCGGCCTGAACGCTTCGGAGGCGAGAGAGGCCGCCATCGATTATGACGCCCGCCAGTACCTCGCTGCCGACCCCATTCTTAAAAAAACGATCGAGCTGCTTCGCAACGGGTTTTTCTCGCCGCAGCAGAAGGACCTGTTCCGGCCGCTCACCGACGAACTGCTCGGAAATGACCGGTATCTAGTCCTGGCCGATTTCGACTCTTACCGGGAGGCACAGAAGAAAGCCTGCAGGGAATTCCCGGACCGTGACTTGTGGAACAGGAAATCTCTGATCAACGTGGCCCGCTCGGGCAGGTTTTCATCGGACAGAACGATCATGGAATATAACAGGGACATATGGCACGCCGACCGTCTCGTCGTCCCGGCCGAGAAGATGAACATCGCGTCGGCCGATCCCGCCTTCACTGACCGGGAGGATTGACGACCCGCTGATAGAGAACGGGGTCGGTAATACCCTCCGTTGATATCAGCAGCACACCGGGTTCCGGCCCGAGTCCCATGGATTCGAGCGCTTCTCGCGCTCCATCGTCGCGGAAAAGGGCTGCAACACCGGCCAGCCCGGCCGAGCCCGACTCACCCGAGACAATCCCGTCACCCGCCAGTATCCTCATCGCCTCGAACGCATCCTCGTCGGTCACCGTGACAAAGATGTCCGTGCCGTCCCTGATCACGGGCCAGGCGAGGTTGGAGAGGGTGCCGCAGTTCAGTCCCGCCATTACCGAGCGATGCGGGCCGGGAACGGTGACGATCTCTCCCACCCTGGCAGATTCGTACGCGCAAGCGGCGCTCTCCGACTCGACGCCGACGATAACAGGCGTCCGTTTGCTCCGGCGGGACCTGAAATGCCCCGTCACGGCGGCAGCAAGACTTCCAACGCCTATCTGTACGGCGACGAGGTCGGGGTCCGGACTTTTCAGCGCGGCAAGCTGCTCCTCCATCTCGAGCATGATCGTCGAATAGCCGTGAACGATAGCGGCAGGCACACTCTCGTAGCCGGGCCAGGCCGTGTCCTGAATCAGCCACAGGTCTTCACCGGCCCTTGATGCCGCCGCCTCTACCGCGTCGTCGTAATCACCGGGGATCACCTTGACCGTTGCGCCCTCCGATTCGATCCCCCTGATACGAGCGGCGACCGTGCCCTCCGGCACAAAGACTTCCGCCTCCACTCCTAACCAGGCAGCGGTCCTCGCCACTCCTCTGCCGTGATTGCCGTCGGTCGCCGTCACGAATCCGTGCGGCAGGACGTCCCGGCAGAGAAGGATAAGTTCGTCCATACTGTCCCACTGAGGTTCGCTGATCCTGCCGCGGGATATCAACTCCGTATAGATGGCGTAAGACGCCCCGAGGATCTTGAAGGACGGGAGTCCGAACCTGTCGGACTCGTCCTTGACCAGCACTCTTCCAGCGCCGAGCCTCTCGGCTGCCGCCGGGCTCATCCGTAATGGCGAAGGAAAATAACCTGGGAGTTTCCGGTGGAATGACAGAGAAGAAAAGCCGGGATCCGAATAATTCTTCGAGATCCCGGCTTTTTCATTGATAAAAATTGCACTCATCGTAATCCCGCTGTGCGGGCCGGCTTACATACTGGGAGCGAGAGCCGAATCGGCGTACTCGATCTCGGCAGCATCTCTTAATGCGGTCATGTATGTATTCATCTGATCCTGCTTATTCATGTCGGCAAGATAATCGATGATGCTTTCTTCCACTTCCGCAAATGCTGTGGTGCCCGCGTTTTCCTTTTCTGTGACCTTGATAACGTGGTAGCCGAACTTCGTCTCGACGACGGGGCTGATCTGTCCCACCTCGAGGGCGAACGCGGCGTCCTCGAACGGCTTGACCATCTGGCCCTTGCCGAAGAACCCGAGGTCCCCGCCCTTGTCCTTGCTCGGACAGTCCGAATTCGCCTGGGCCAGCGTGGCCATGTCAGCGCCAGCGACCAGCTGGGCGTGAAGATCGTCGATCTTCGCCTTCTTCTGCTCACGAGTGATCTCGGTGTCCGTTTCCGCTACCGTTATCAGGATATGCGAGGCACGGACCTTCTCGGGCGTCGTGAATCTCTCGGAATTCGAATCGTAGAATTCCTTTGCCTCTTCCGAGGTCGGCGCGGAAACATCGGCGGTCTTGATACTGACCAGTTCCTCGAGCTTCATACCCCGCTCGACTTCCACACGGAACTCGTCGATAGTCATATTGCTCCTTCCCAGCTGAGCAACGAATGCCTCCTCATCCGGGAAATTGGCCCTGATCTCCTGGTACTTCACTTCGACCTGTTCGGCCGTAACGGTGATGTTTTCCTTTTCGGCAGCCTCCGTGAGCAGCGCCCTGTTCACGAGGTTTGCGACGGCCTGCTGCTTCAGCATCGGCTCCATCGAGTCAAGCTGCTGCGCACTGACCCTGCCGGCCATCTGCTGCTTGAGCATCGCGAGCTCCTGGGAAATTTCCTTGTCTCCGATGACAATGTCGTTCACCTTTGCCACAAAATCCATCTTGTCCGTCATGGGGGTGTCCATGCTTTCGCTGCTCTCTTTCTTCCCGTCTCCCCCACATCCGGCTATGGCAGCCACCATGACAAAAAGCAGGATAAACGCGATCTTCGTTCTGAACATCGGATGGTTCCTCCCTCCGATAGAATAAAAACGGCGGTCCAGCCCGGCTCAAAGGCCAGCGGCTCAATCGGGGAGCTCAACAGCCTTTACAGGGATTATTCCCGGTGACCGCCTGACGCCCGTCCCCGCCATTCTTGCTGCGGGGTGGGCACGTCCCCTGTAAAGTAGCACCGAAACGACCAAAAATCAATCACGGTGATTGAATCAGACGCCCATTTATAGGAATATGGGAATATGGATAATGAATTCGGCCCGATAGAGCTGCCCATCGACGGAGTTCTGGACCTTCACATGTTCGATCCGTCGGAGGCAAAGGAGCTGGTCACGCACTATCTCGAGGAATGCCGCGCGCGAGGGATCCTCGAGGTGAGGATAATCCACGGAAAGGGCACCGGAGCGATGCGGGAGACCGTACACGCCCTCCTCGCCTCCCTCCCCTTCGTTCAATCGTACCGGCTTGCCGGTGAGGATGCAGGGGGCTGGGGAGCGACTCTGGCATCCCTCGACCCCCTCAATCCCTGAAGCCTTCAGCTCCTTCGAGGTCGAGCAGTTTCTTCTTTTTCCCCATCCCGCCGCCGAAGCCCGTCAGCCTGCCGTCGGCCCCGATGACCCTGTGACACGGTACGATGATCGATATCGGGTTTTCGCCGTTCGCCCCACCGACCGCCCTGGAGGCCTTCGGATTCCCCATCCTCTTCGCCTGTTCACCGTACGAAATCGTCTTCCCGTAGGGTATCCTGCGCAGCTGCCGCCAGGCAGCGAGCTGGAAAGACGTGCCTTCGGGCGCGAGCTTGAGTTCGAATTTCTTCCTTTTTCCGCTGAAATACTCGCCGAGCTGCTTCTTGACCTCGGCGAACTCCTTGTCGGACCTCTCCCACATCGGTCCGGGGAACCCCTTCCGCGGCCGGCTGAAAAGGACCTCGGTGATCCTGCCGTCCCGGCCTGCGATAAACAGCTCGCCGACAGGCGTCTTCATCGTGGTCCAGTATTTCATTTTCTTTTTCATTATCTTCTCCGTTCCAGGCATGTCGGCATCTTTCCCAGCATTGTAAACTTATCGCCGCGATTTATAAAGCACTGCCGCACTTCAAAATCACTTTTTTAACCGCTGCCGGGCGGTTACAATCGGGTCTGATATGAAACGTAAGATCTGCATAATCACGATTCTTATCCTGGCACTCTGTGCCGGAACGGCAGCAGGCCAGTTTTCCAGGGAGATCCCCGATACGATCAAGGCGGCAAGCCGTGAGAGTATCGATTCGCTGCAGACTCAGATTGGGAGAAACTCTCTCGGCAGGCACCTTGCTGATTATGTCTTCGTGACGAAGCTGGATACGGCAAGCGTCGGCAGAGGCACGCAGAAAAGCGAGGATCCGTACATCCCGTATGTCGGCAGATTCATCCGTCATGTAGAGATCTACAGGTACGATATCTTCAGCGACACCGAGGTAGGAACAAACAACTCCACTTCCCCGGGTTTCGTGCGGGCAATCGAATGGATCCATATAGACACGAAGATAAGCAAGATCGCCGGATTCCTCCTCTTCGAAGAGGGCGACCCCATCGATCCCTACGCATTGTCAGATTCCGAGCGTCTCCTCAGGGAAACCTCGTTCATACAGGACGCCCGCGTCAACGTGGTCCCCGTCGAAGGGAGTGCCGACTCGGTCGATGTTCAGGTAATCACAAGGGATGTCTGGGCTATCGGTGTGAACTACAGCTGGATAACGAGCGACCGGCACAGGGTCAAGCTCTACGAGAGAAACTTGTTCGGATATGGTCAGACTATCCAGTGGGAGGGTTCGTTCGACTTCAGCCGGGACAGAGTCACCGACCACACGCTCTACTACGGGGCGAACAATCTCTACGGGACATTTATCGACGGTTCGGTGAGGTGGATCGATGCGGTCGCTTACAGGCAAAACTCCTGGAGCCTGAGCCGCGGGTACGTCTCACCTGAGATCAAATGGATCGGTGCCGTAACCATGGAAGGGACGGACGACCTCGATGAAAACCCCGCGAATATAAAGAAATGGGACCGGGCGGATTTCTGGATCGGCCGGTCTATCCGCATCGGCAAAGGATATACCGAAGAGGGAAGCAGGAGGAGGATCATCCCTGCGTTGAGAATTCAGAGGATTGATTATCATGTCCGACCTCCCGTTGGATTGGACCTGAACCGCGGATACCACGACCGGACATTGTTTCTCGCAAACCTGTCGCTGACCGAGCGCTCCTTCCGGAAGATGAGGATGGTCTTCAGCTTCGGCAAGACAGAGGATATCCCGTATGGGATCCTCGCCACGGTCACCAGCGGACCAAACGTGTCCGAGTTCTATACAAGACCGTATCTGGCCTTCGACCTTGCATACGCCAAATTCGTCGGGAGTTCAGGATACATCGCCACGAGGGGAGCCTTTGGCAGTTATACAAGGAATGGGCAGCCCGAGGACGGGACCCTCTCCCTGGCCTTCGGAGCCTTTACCAGCCTCCTTCCCGCATGGCGCGCCATGGCGAGACATTTCTTTGTCATCGACTACATATACGGGTACGACAGGCTCCTGACTGACAATATCGCTCTCGAGGAGCCGCGGGGCGACCTGAGGGGACTGTCCAACACGGGAGTCGAGGGCCATCAACGACTCACCTTCAAATGGGAAGGTACTCTCTTTGCCGACTGGGACTGGTACGGATGCAGGTTCGCCTCCTTCGGTTACGCCGAAACGGGCCAGTGCGGACCGAAATGGAACTCTTTCCTCAACGCGAAGTACTACTTCAGCCTCGGCGGAGGCTTCAGGGTCCACAATGAGAGGCTGATCTTCGACGCTTACGAGGTCCGGTTCATGTACCACCCCGTGGCGCCCGAGGGAGCAAATACGACATTCTTCAGGGTCGAGGCCGTCAGGAACCTCAGGATCCCCTTCCTCTCCCCCGGTGCTCCGAGAGTCATCAAGTACGAATGACGCCCCCCTGCCTGCTGATGTGGTATAATACGAGCAGGTGATAATCCCGATGAAACGGACGAGAAGAATATTCCTGCAGCAGTTCGGGTCGATCCTTGCTGTCGGCGCCTGGACCGGTCTGACCGGAACGGCCAGCGGAAAAAACAGTCCGGCGAGACGTTCCCGCCTGGCGATGCACCGTGATGGAGAGCTCCGTGAGCGGGGCGATAAGCTCTACTCGATGATGGAGGAATGCGAGCTCTGCCCCCGGATGTGCGGGGCGAGGAGACTCGATGGAGAGCGGGGCTTCTGCCGCGCCTCGTCGCAGCTCGTGATATCTTCATACCATCCCCACTTCGGAGAAGAAAGACCGCTTGTCGGGAGGGGCGGCTCGGGGACTATATTCCTCTCACACTGCGGCCTGCGCTGCGTATTCTGCATCAACTGGGAGATAAGCCACCGGGGCGACGGCGTCGAGAAAGAGATCGACGAGATGGCCGCAATGATGATCGAGCTCGAGAGGATGGGCTGCGCCAACATCAATGTCGTCACCCCCACCCACTACGCGCCCCACATCGTGCTGGCGCTCGACAAAGCAATCGAACAGGGGCTCACCCTGCCTCTGGTCTGGAACACCTGCGGGTGGGAAAGGCTCGAGGTCCTCAGGCTTCTCGACGGTATCGTCGACATCTACCTCCCCGACTTCAAGTACTCAGACGGAGAGATGGCCGCGAAATATTCCGCCGGGGCGCGGGCCTACCCCAAGGTGACGCAGAAGGCGCTCCTCGAGATGCAGCGGCAGGTCGGCACGGCGCATCCCGCACCCGACGGCCTCGTGCACCGCGGCCTGATGATCCGCCATCTCGTCATGCCGAACGGCGTCTCGGGCACCGGCAGAGTCATACACTGGATTTCCAGGAACCTCCCCAAGGACACCTACCTCAACCTCATGTCCCAGTACACCCCCGCCTACATGGCATCGCGCTACCCCGACATATCGAGAAGACTCACCAGGGAGGAATTCGAGGAAGCGGTAGCACGGGCCGAAGAGGCCGGATTGACCAACCTCGACATCCAGCCGATGCCGCGCTGAACGGCCTCTAAAACAGGTGGATTTCAAATCCGTTTTCGAGTAACATTCCGCGATGAATGAAAACAAAAAGAATACGCCTGAAACCGACGAAGGGGAATCCCGCTCAGTCGATTTCATCAGGGCTATAATCGAGGATGACATAAAGACCGGGAAGCACGATGGACGGGTACATACACGGTTCCCGCCCGAGCCGAACGGCTACCTCCACATTGGACACGCGAAATCGATCTGCCTCAACTTCGGCATCGCACAGCAGTATGCGGGCCTCTGCAACCTCAGGTTCGACGACACGAACCCCAGCAGGGAGGAAATCGAATACGTCGACTCGATCAGGGAAGACGTCAAGTGGCTCGGTTTTTCGTGGGACGACCGCGAGTATTACGCCTCTGACTATTTCGAGCAGCTCTACGAGTTCGCAATCAACCTGATAAACAACGGCAAGGCGTTCGTCTGCGACCTCACGGCCGAACAGGTCAGGGAGACCCGCGGGACGCTGACCGAGCCGGGCACCGAGAGCCCCTTCCGCAATCGCGAAATCGAGGAGAACCTCGACCTCTTCAAACAGATGCATGCCGGCGAGTTCGAGGACGGCAGCAGGACCCTTCGGGCGAAGATCGACATGACCGCGGGGAACATCAACATGCGCGACCCGGTGATGTACCGCATCCTGCGAGCCACGCATCACCGAACAGGCGACAAATGGTGTATCTACCCGATGTACGACTGGGCTCACGGCTGCAGCGACTCGATCGAGAAGATCACATATTCGATCTGCACGGTCGAGTTCGAGGCGCACCGCCCCCTCTACGACTGGTACCTGCGCGAGCTTGGCATATTCCCGTCGCGCCAGATAGAGTTCGCCAGGCTCAACCTCACCTACACGATCATGAGCAAGCGCAAGCTCCTCATGCTCGTCGAGGAGGGCAGGGTCAGCGGCTGGAACGATCCCCTGATGCCGACGATCTCAGGACTGCGCCGCCGCGGCTACACCCCTGAGTCGATAAGGCAGTTCGCCGCCACTATCGGCGTCGCCAAGAAGGACAACAGGGTCTCGATCGACCTTCTCGACCACTGCCTGCGCGAGGACCTCAACAAGAGGGCCCCGAGATTCATGGGAGTGCTGAACCCTCTGAAGGTC
>DAOVNN010000057.1 GCA_030630165.1 Candidatus Krumholzibacteriota bacterium | reverse complement strand
CCGGAGAAGATGCATGCCGATTACCTCGCAGAAAGTAAGCTGATCGAGCCGCGCACCATCACTTTGAGGACAAAGCAGGCCAACAGGCTGATGGGCACGAGACTCGCTGCCGATGATCTGGTCGAACTGTTATCCAGGCTGGAGTTGAAAGCAGTAGAAGACGGGAAGGACGTAAGTGTCACGGTCCCGACATTCAGGCGCGATATCGTCGTCGAAGTCGATCTTATCGAGGAGATCGCGAGACTCTACGGCTATGAAAATATAGGAAGGGACGAGGAGAGGCGGAGCTCCATGTTTTCAGAGGTGTCGGTCGAAGACATGAGGAACGATGAGCTCCGCGACAGGCTCGCTGCCCGGGGATTCGCCGAAGTCATAACCACCTCGTTCATGGATCCCGGGGACCCCGGGAGATTCGAATGGGGCGAAAACGATCCGAGGAGCCGCCCGGTCGAGATCTCGAATCCGCTTACTGCCTCGCAGTCGGCCATGAGGTCGTCGCTGCTGCCCGGAATGCTGTGGGTGATCCAGCGCAACTCTCCGGTCGAACTTGACGGCATCAGGATATTCGAGCTTGCAAAGGTCTTTCTGAAGAGGAAAGAGGGAAGAGGACTCCCCCTCGAAGAACTTCACCTTACAGCGATGTTTACCCGGAAGAGCGCTCCGCTGCAGTGGCACGGCGAACAGAGGGATTTCGATTTCTTCGATATGACGGGAGAGGCTGAATCGGTTCTGGAATGGCTGGGAGCCCCCGAGGACCTCGTAATGGAGAGGAGAAAGGCTGATGAGCCCGACTTCTTCTTCGAATGGCTCCTCAAGAACAATCCTGCCGGCACATGCGGATTGATCCCGGGGAGAGTAGCCGCGAGATTTGACATCGATACCCCGGTATACTACTTCGACCTGCTTCTGGACGCTCTGCCGCCCGGTGGAGGCGGCAGAAAGGCATTCAGCAGGGTAAGCCAGTATCCCGGCGTGAAGAGAGACCTCTCGGTCCTGGCGCCGGAAAGGGTTACATTTTCTGACGTTAGAAACGTTGTAAAGAAAAGAGCAAAACACCTTGAATCGGTGAGACTTTTCGATTACTATCGTGGCGATCGGCTGGGGGAAGGAAAGAAAAGTTACGCCTTCAGGATGACATTCAGGTCGCTTGAGGGTACCCTGGACGATAAAACAGTGGACAGGACGATAGAAAAGGTACTCGCGTCGCTGCAGAATGAGCTGCAGGTGGCGCTCAGGGCTGAATAGGAGTCGAAATGGGGACAGCCGGGCTCGCTGACTTTGATCTGCTCGAGAAGAAGATCACGCAGGCTGCTGAGTACATCGAGAAGCTGAAGGCGGCGAAAAAGCAGATCGAAGACACCAATAATGAGTTGAAAGAGAAGCTCGATTCGATTTATATTAAGAATGAGGAGTTGACGAAAGAACTCAGACACCTTAAGAAAGAAAATAAAGGTAAAAAAGACTTGGAGAAGACAAGGGAGGAGTTAAACAGCAAGATAGAGGAGATGCTCGCGAAGCTGGAAGAACTCGACATATAGGCTTCATGCTGTCGCGGGTGGTTTACGGGACCGGGTCGTGAGGATGGTTCCGCATTGATCTGAGAGGTAGTACGATGACCGATAAAAGCAGTACCGAGAAGGTCGAGATATTCGGTCAGGAGTATAAGATAAAAGGGGCAGGCGATCCCGAATATATCCACAAGATAGCAGGTTACGTGGACAGTAAGATGAGAGAGATCGCCCATTCCAGTGGTATCATGTCCCAGTCAAGGATCGCCATATTAGCTGCTCTTAATATCGCCGACGAGCTGCATCAGGAAAGGGACGAACGAGAGAAGGCAAAAGATGCGCTCGCTGATCAGGCTGCCAAACTGGGCGAGATGCTGGAGGAAAAGATCAGTGTAGGAGGATGATCCTCCGCCCCGGGGAAACTGCAATACCCATGGAGCGGGGATTTTGAGAGATAAAACAAAGCATGATGCTTTTAGAAATTCCCTGCTGTGTTCGTGCAGGCGAAGATCGTTTTTTGCCAACACTTTGAGCCCGGATATCCGATATCGGATCTGGAATGTCGGGCCCGCCAGTGGCGGGAGGGCTGAACAGGACGTGAGGATTTCCACCTTATCAGGTCGGGCTTAAAAAGATCTTTCGCGGACGACATCGAGTGGGGAATTTTTTATTGCAGTTCCTTCCGTGAACCATTCCCTGAGAAAATTTATTGACGTCTCATATTTGATTCTTTGGCAAGTGCTTTTGACATTGAACGATCATTTGAGTTGAACCGCCGGACTCAGGCTTAAGATGATGGATTCTATCTTCTTTTATATGTCGGCGGGGATCTTCGTTCTTTTTCTCGGTTTTCTGCTTGGCTGGCTGATCAGCAGGAAAGTGACCCAGAGTCAGCTCAAGCATACTCAGAAACTCGCGGAGAACATTATCTCAGAGGCTCAGCGAGAGGCCGAGACCAGGAAAAAGGCGTCGATTCTCGAAGCAAAGGATGAATGGTACAAGGCGAAGCAGCAGTTTGAAAAGGACACTTCAGAGACGAGACTCGATCTGAAGAAGACTGAGAGGCGTGTAGAGGAAAAAGAGCACAATATCAACCGCAAGGTCGATTTCCTCGAGAAGCGCGAACTGGAGATGAACGACAAGAAAAAGACCCTCGAGAAGAAACTCCAGGCCATCTCGGAGAAGAATCAGCGCATGGATGAGATTCTTCACCGGCAGAACGAGAAACTCGAGAAGATCGCCGGGATGAGCACGGAGGAGGCCAAGAAGCTCCTCATCTCCAACCTGGAGAATGAGGCGCGTACAGCCGCAGCCAAGCAGATCAAGGAGATCAAGGACGAGGCCGAGAGAAATGCCTCCAAGATCAGCAGGAAGATCATCACGCTGGCTATCGAGCGCTGCGCTGCCGACCACGTGGTGGAATCCACCGTGTCTGTGGTCGACCTTCCCAATGATGAGATGAAGGGAAGGATCATCGGCCGCGAAGGCAGGAACATCAGGGCATTCGAGAATGCCACTGGTATCGACGTGATCATCGACGATACACCAGAAGCAGTCATCCTCTCCGGATTCGACCCGATCAGGCGCGAAGTGGCCAGACTGTCCCTCGACAAGCTTGTAAAGGACGGCCGGATCCATCCGGGACGTATCGAAGAACTCGTGGAGAAGACAAGAAAAGAGCTCAACGAGGAGATAATGGAGATCGGAGAGCAGACCATACTCGATCTCAACATTCACGGAGTACACACCGAGATCGTCAGGCTCCTCGGCAGGCTGAGGTACAGATCGTCGTATGGACAGAATGTGCTTCAGCACTCGAAAGAGGTTGCGTTCGTTGCCAGTCTTCTGGCCAGCGAGCTCGGTATCGATCCGGTGCTTGCAAAGCGCGCCGGACTTCTGCATGACATCGGCAAAGCAGCCGACCATGAAATAGACGGACCACACGCGGAGATCGGGGCGGAGTTCGCGAGAAGGTACGGGGAGAACGATATCATCGTGAACGCGATCGCGGCTCATCACGAGGATGTGGAGGCCGAGTCCCTGATAGCACACGTTATCTCGGCCGCCGACGCGATCTCCGGCGCGAGACCGGGTGCGAGGCGGGAGACACTGGAAAATTATATCAGGCGCCTCGAGAAGCTTGAAAAGATCGCGGACGCATTCGACGGAGTGGAGAAATCATACGCGATCCAGGCCGGACGCGAGATCAGGATCCTCGTCAGTCACAAGAGGATCGACGACGCGCAGGCGGCACAACTCGCGGGCGATATCTCCCGCAAGATCGAGGACGACATGGAGTACCCCGGGCAGATCAAGGTCGTGGTAATAAGGGAGACCCGGGCAGTCGAGTACGCGAGATAGCAATGAGATGAGAATACTCATAATCGGTGATGTCCTGTCTAAAACGGGCAGGCTAGCCCTTAAAAACGGACTTCCCGGGCTGAAAGAAAAGCTTGGCGTTGATTTCTGTACCGCTAATGTAGAGAACGGTGCGGGGATGTTTGGCGTAACACGCAAAGTGGTCGAAGAGATCAGGGCGAGCGGCGTTGATGTGATGACGAGCGGAAATCATATCTGGGACAAGAGGGAGGGTGTCTCCCTTCTTGATGAATACACGGACTTGCTGAGACCGGCAAATTACCCTCCCGGCGTACCGGGCAGGGGCTGGAGAGTCTTCGACGCGGGAACGGACAGAGTCTGCGTGATCAATCTCCAGGGACGCACGTTCATGCCTGACATAGACTGTCCGTTCAGAACGGCCGACAGGATACTGTCGGAGCTCGATCCGGGAATCAGGATACGGATCGTTGATCTTCACGCAGAAGCGACGAGCGAGAAGCTCGCAATGGCGTACTATCTTGATGGACGTATAAGCGTTCTCGCCGGAAGCCATACACACGTGCCTACGGCCGATGAGAGGATCTTTCCGGGAGGAATGGCCTATCAGACCGATGTGGGTATGGCCGGACCTTTCAACTCCGTCATCGGAGTGAGGCCCGAGCAGGTCATCGAAAGGTTCCTCAAAGGAGTGAATGTACGCTTCCAGGTGGGTGGGGACACCCCGGTTATTCAGGGGATGCTTGTAGATGTCAGCGCATCGACCGGAAAAGCGGTCAACGTAGAACGGATACATGAACCGGTAGCCGAAGGAGACGGTAATTGAGCAGCGGACATGAAGAAAAGCTCATGCTGGGCAAACCGGTCGCCGCATCGGTGATCGAGCAGCTTGCTTCAGAGATCCCTGGTTTTGCCGGGAAACACAGGCCGCCGAGATTGACCGTGATCATCGTGGGTGAGGATCCCGCCTCGCAGGTCTATGTAGGGATGAAAGTAAAGACGGCGCGCAAGTGCGGGATCGATTCCGACCTGATCGAACTGCCCGCGACGACGTCTGAAGAGGAACTTCTCGGGCGTCTCGACCTCCTGAACGAAGACGTGGGTATCGATGGAATACTCGTCCAGATGCCTCTGCCTGATCATATCGATCAGCAGAAGGTGATTGAGGGAATCTCACCGGACAAGGACGTGGACGGGCTTCACCCGTTCAATATTGGAAGACTCGCTGCCGACAATCCGCGGCTTGTACCATGTACGCCTCTCGGGATCACCGTGATGATGGATCACTATGGTATAGAGACATCGGGAAAGCACGCGGTCATAGTAGGCAGGAGCCTTCTGGTAGGGAAGCCGATGGCCCTCCTTCTGGCGATGAAGGCAGAGGGAGGAAACGCGACGGTAACGATCTGTCATTCGAGAACATTCGATATGGCATCTATCACACGTACGGCCGATATCCTCATCGCTGCTGTCGGAAGACCGAAGATGATAACGGGGGACATGGTGAAAGAGGGCGTCGCCGTCATCGACGTCGGTATAAACAGGGTCGAGGATGATTCGGCAAAGAAAGGTTACAGACTTGTCGGAGATGTCGATTTCGAGACTGTTGCTCCGAAAGCTTCACTGATCACTCCGGTACCAAGGGGTGTCGGGCCGATGACTGTGGCGATGCTGATGAAGAATACGTATCTGGCGGCAAGAATGGCACTGGGAGCCGATGATGATGGAGAGCCGCGATAACCATCTCCCCGGGGAAGAGACAGACGATATTTACACCGTTTCAGAGCTCTCTGACGCGATCAGGCAGAGCCTCGAATCGGATTTTCCCCGGGTAACGGTTCTTGGGGAGATCACCAATTTCACAGCTCATTCTTCGGGACATTTCTATTTTACTCTGCGAGACGAGTCGAGCAGACTCGGTGTCGTTTTATTCAGCAGAAATACGCGTAACGTCGATTTTGCGCCTGAAGATGGAATGACAGCTGTCGCTTCCGGCAGGATATCACATTACGGAGGCGGAGGGAGAACGCAGCTTATCGCGGTAAGTCTTCGAAGGGCCGGAGAGGGCGAGCTCGAGCTCAGCAAGCGGCGGCTACTCGCCATGCTGATGGAAGAGGGCCTGACTGATCCCGGGATAAAAAGAGACCTGCCTCAGTACCCCGGGAAGATCGCGATAATAACATCACCGGGCGGAGCCGCGATAAAGGATATCCGCAGGACGCTTGACCGCCGCTGGCCGCTTGCCGAAACGGTGCTGCTCCCGGCGGCTGTGCAGGGTGATATGGCTGGAAGTTCGATTCTGGAAGCATTCGAAAGACTGAATGAGATGAAAGAGATCGATGTCGTAATCCTCGCCA
This sequence comes from Candidatus Krumholzibacteriota bacterium, assembly GCA_030630165.1. Lineage (GTDB taxonomy): Bacteria > Krumholzibacteriota > Krumholzibacteriia > Krumholzibacteriales > Krumholzibacteriaceae > JAUWCL01. The sequence continues at coordinate 4,928 of DAOVNN010000057.1, read as the reverse complement.
GGGGGGGAGGGAGCGCGGAGGATCTCTGGACATTCAATACCGAGCAGGTAGCAAGAGCCGTGGCCGGATCCAGGTATCCCGTTGTGACCGGGATAGGACACGAGATCGACACGTCGGTCTGCGATTATGTAGCTGATATGAGCGCGGCGACTCCTACCGCCGCGGCCGAACTGGTATCACCGGATTCAGCGGATATAAGGCGGATCGTCGAAGGGCTGCTCGGGAAGATCGCATCACTCGCATCGGCTGATGCGAGGAAGAGACTCGATCGGGTAGAATTCATATTGCGTTCATCAGCCTTTCCCGGGATCGAACACGCGCTTGACCGCTCGAGACTCGAACTGGGAGACAGGGTCGAAAGACTCGCCGGATGGCGCGGCACAGTTGCCGAAACGGGTAGATCTGTAATAAAGGATCTCGGTGAAAGACTGCGTAATCATATGACCGGATCGATGCGCGTTTCGGAAGGCACGTTTGGTGGATTGTCTGAGAGATTTGCCAAACTGACGCCGGCGGGAGGGGTGGAGGCGAGACGGGAGAGGCTCGAGAAACTGGTAAATACCGCACGTATCATGACCGAGGGCAGTTCATCAGCGAGGCGGTCCGACCTGCATGGAAAGATCCGGACACTCAGGGGACTCGGACCAAAAGAGGTTCTAGGCAGGGGATATACATACTGTACAGCGGAGGACGGCAGTACGATAATAGGCAGCGTGGATGAGCTCGAAGAGGGAGGAAGGATCTCCGTGAACTTCTATGACGGAGACGCGGGATGCCTGGTGGAGAGCAGGAGAAAGGACGGCCAATGGCGACGAAGGTTACGTTCGAAGACGCAATGAAGCGGCTCGAAGAGATCGTGCGCAGGCTCGAGGAGGAGAAGGTGCCCCTTGAGGAGAGTATAAGACTGTACGAAGAAGGTATGAAGATAGGAACGAGATGCAGGAAGATCCTGGACGACGCGGACAGAAGGATCAGGGATCTTTCCGGTAAGCTCGAGGGGGAATCCGCAGGTGAGTAGCGATCTTATGCTGGAGAAGATGGCCGGAGACAGGGCGCTTATAGAGCGTAAGATGGAAGAAATACTTCCCGGCCCGGAACAGCGTCCGGCCTCCCTACACGAGGCAATGAGATATTCCGCACTCGGGGGGGGCAAGAGGTTCAGAGGGATCCTGTGCCTTCAGGCCCATAGGATCTTCGGTGACCCGCATACGGGCGATGCGATAGCCGCGGCAGCCGCCATTGAGTTTCTACATGCCTACACCCTGATCCATGACGACCTGCCGGCGCTGGACGATGACGATACAAGGCGGGGCAGGCCCTCATGTCATATCCGTTTTGATGAGGCATCAGCGCTTCTGGCGGGGGACGCCCTGCAGGCTCTCGCGTTCGAGACACTGTCGGCATGCAGCGGAGCGAATCCGGAGGATGTGACACTGTCGGTATGGATGCTCGCTTCGGCTGCGGGATCGAAGCTTCTGGTCGGAGGGCAGGCGGCTGACATCGAGGGTGAGGGACACGACCCCGAACCGGGACTCGTGGAGTTTATCCATTTGAGGAAGACGGCGGAGCTTATCTCGGTATCATTGAGGATCGGAGCCGCTCTGGCTTCGGCCGGGATGGAGGAGATCGAACTGATCGGAGACGTGGGGCGCGATGCGGGGCTCGCATTCCAGATCATCGACGATCTGCTTGACGTGGAAGGCAGCGAAGAGATGGTCGGAAAAGGGTTGCGGAAGGATATGAAAAAGGGGAAAATCACATGGCCATCCAGTTACGGTATTGAGTCTTCCCGTGAGACTGCGGTCCGTCTGATCGATGGGGCCAATGAGAAGGTAAAGTCCCTCGGCGACGACGGATATCTAGAATTCCTTTTCCGCCTGGTGGTAGATCGGACCTCCTGAAATGATGAGACAGATACTTTACAGGGATATATTCCTGCTCCCGATAATTGCCGGTTTCGTCTGCCAGCTGTTGAAACTCGCCATATATTCGGTAATAGAGAAAAGGTTCATGCCCGGTGGGCTTTTCAGGCCCGACGGGATGCCGAATATTCATGCCGCTGTCTTTTCGGCCCTGTCGACAGTCATCGGTATCAAATATGGTTATTCATCTCTACTCTACTCGGTAGGCACGACATACAGCATCGTGATCCTGCACGATACTATGCGGGTCAAGAGAGAGAAGGAGAGACAGGTAGATGTTCTAAATCAGATCATATCGAGCATCGACCTGCCCGGCGAACTCGATTCGGAAGGTATGAAGAGGGTGCTGCAGTACAGACCGCTTGACGTGCTCGCCGGCGTCATGCTCGGTGGAACGCTCTCGTATCTGCTGCTGTAGGAAAGAGGCTGGTGAAGATTGAGCGACGGTACAACACTTGACAGGATCGATTCGCCTGGTGACCTGAAGAAGCTTCCCGTTGAGCAGCTTCCGGAACTTGCCGCGGAGATAAGAAACTACATCATAGAGATTCTCTCGAGGAGAGGTGGACATCTCGCGTCGAGTCTCGGCAGCGTAGAACTCACCCTCGCTCTACACTACGTATTCGATTCCCCTCGCGACAAGATAGTCTGGGATGTCGGGCACCAGAGCTACACGCACAAGATCATTACGGGAAGACGGGAAGCATTCGCCGATCTGCGGACGAAGAACGGGATAAGCGGATTTCCGAAGATATCCGAGAGTGAGCACGACATTTTTGGTACGGGGCATGCCTGCACCGCAATATCAGCCGCACTCGGCCTGGCGGCAGCCCGGGACATTCGCGGTGAAGATAACTTCGTCATAGGAGTCGTGGGAGACGGAGCGATATCGGGCGGGATGTCTTTCGAGGGGATCAATCACGCAGGACACCTGAAGAAGAACAGGTTCGTCGTCATACTGAACGACAACGAGATGTCGATCTCGAAGAACATCGGTGCATTGGGCAAATATCTCACCAAGATCACAACGCAGAACCTCTACATCCAGCTCGAAGCCGACATATGGGAGTTGTTGGGAAAGGTGCCTCACGGCAGCACGGCTAGAAAACTCGCGAGCAGGATCAAAGAGAGCATCAAGAATCTGGTTGTACCGACGATCCTCTTCGAAGAACTTGGATTCAGGTATCTGGGGCCGCTCGATGGGCACGACATCCCTCAACTGATCGAAACCTTTTCAAGCCTGCATCAGCTGCCGGGACCGGTACTCGTCCATGTCGTGACGAAAAAGGGAAAAGGATACTCCTTCGCTGAAAACGACGCGGAAAAATTTCATGGGGTGGGAAGTTTTTACAAGACAACCGGTGATTCGAAGAGTGGGAAAGGCGTCAGGAAATACAGCAAAGTCTTCGGTGAGGCCCTGACAGCTATGGCGCGTGAGGACGACAGGATCGTGGCCATTACCGCGGCGATGAAGGAAGGTACAGGCCTGAGCTGTTTCGCAAAGGAATTCCCCGACAGATTCTTCGATGTCGGAATCAGCGAACAGCACGCCGTCACATTTGCTGCCGGTCTGGCTCGTGAGGGGATGAAGCCCTTTGTGGCGATCTATTCGACTTTTCTCCAGAGGGGCTTTGACCAGATCATACACGATGTCGCGCTCCAGAAACTGCCTGTACGCTTCATACTGGACAGGGCGGGAATAGTCGGCGAGGATGGCCCCACGCACCACGGGACCTTCGACCTGAGCTATATGGGAATGGTCCCCGGGATGATCGTGATGGCTCCGGCTGATGAGTGCGAGATGACGAGAATGCTGTTGACGGCCCGGTCGATAGATTCGGGTCCATCGGCGATAAGATTTCCGCGGGGAAGCGTCGCGGGTGTCGATATGAGTAAGAGCCGGGAACCCGTCGAGATCGGAAAGGGAAGATTCCTCGTCGAGGGCGCAGACATGGCTCTGATCGCTGTCGGTGCGATGGTCGGCACTGTCGTCGAGGCAGCGGGTATGCTTGCCTCGAAAGGGATCGAAGCCTCGGTCATCGACATCAGGTTCGTTAAGCCGCTGGACGCGGAATTGATAATAGAGGCCGCTTCAGGAGACAGGCCGGTCTTCGTGATCGAGGAAAACGCTATATCGGGCGGAACAGGAGATGCAGTGGCGAGACTTCTTTCAGAAGCGGGAATCACCGTGCCTGTGAAAAGGATCGGGATAAGAGACGTATTCGTGCCTCAAGGCAGGAGGGAAGAGCTCCTCGACGAGCAGGGACTGACAGCCGGGAGGATAGTAGAGGCTGTGCTGTCTTCAGCCTCGAGCAGTGATCCGGAGACTGGCGGAGGATCCAGATGAAGATTGCGACCTTTGGTATCGTATCGAATATCAGAAAGAAAGAGATCAGTGACGTGATGGCCAGGGTTGTCTCCCTTGTGCCGGACGACGTCAGGATCGTAGCACTGGAGGATACCGCGAGCCTGCTCGATGGGAGCAGGGTCGAGCTGGTTGATTCCCTCTCAGAATGCGATGCCGTAGCTTCCCTCGGAGGCGACGGGACCTTTCTCAGAGCGGCCAGATTCGTCGCGGATAATGAGATCCCCGTGCTCGGTATCAAGATCAGGAGCCTCGGATTCCTCACAGAGGACGATCCCGAGCGGGCCATGTCGGATCTCTTCTCGGGAAAATGCATCATCCACGAACGGATGCGTCTGGAAAGTGTCATAGAGAAAGACGATGACGGCGATGTATATACAGCTCTCAACGACATAGTGATACATGGTGTAGGCGTATCGAGGGTACTTCATCTGCGTATGTCCATCGGTGATTCCCTCCTCGGTGAATACCTCGCCGACGGACTGATCGTCTCTACGCCGACTGGTTCTACTGCCTATTCCCTGGCGGCCGGGGGACCGATCATCAACCCGGTAACTCTCGAATCATTCATATTGACACCGTTATGCCCCCATTCACTCTCGGCCAGGCCTGTCGTGATCAGCAGCGGGGAGACACTGACT
>DAOVNN010000186.1 GCA_030630165.1 Candidatus Krumholzibacteriota bacterium | reverse complement strand
GGGCCGACGGCCACGGTCGCTATATCTCCGACACGCACCGGTACCCCGCCGCGCTCGACGATCACCGTGTTCTCGAGATCGTCCACGTTCTTTATGAGTCCCAGCCCCCGGATCACGTACTCGACCCGGTTGATCTCGATAGTCCTCGCGCCGGTGTCGACGTTCGACATACGCACTGCTTCGTAGATCTGCCCGAGCCCGATCCCGTAAGCGAACATCGCGTCGGGGTCGACGTCTACCTGGTACTCGCGCACAAAGCCGCCTATTGATGCGACCTCTGCCACCCCACCCGCCGACATCAGCGCGTACCGGACCGTCCAGTCCTGCACGGAGCGAAGCTCGTCGAGATCCCATCCTCCCGAAGGCTGACCGTCCTCGCCATATCCCTCGAGCGTGTACCAGAATACCTGCCCGAGGGCCGTGGCGTCGGGGCCGAGCGTCGGGCTGGCCCCCACCGGCATCGTGCCGGGCGGGAGAGAAGCGAGTTTCTCGAGCACCCTCGAACGCGACCAGTAGAACTCGACGTCGTCCTCGAATATCACGTAGATGCTCGAGAACCCGAAATACGAATAGCTCCGTATCGTCTTTACCCCGGGAATCCCGAGAAGGGACACGGTAAGCGGATATGTGACCTGGTCCTCGATGTCGCGGGGCGAACGCCCCATCCATTTGGTGAATACTATCTGCTGGTTCTCGCCGATGTCAGGGATGGCGTCGACAGGAACGGGATCGCGGGGAAGGATGTCTATCTGCCAGTCGAACGGCGCGACCATCACGCCCCATAAGACCAAGGCAAGCAGGAGGATCAGGACGACGAGCTTGTTCTCGAGCGAGAACCTGATCACCTTGTCGAGCAGAGAAGGTCCCTTATCGTGAGGTCCGCCGGCCTGCATCCCCGTCACTCACCTCCCGCCGGTGGGAGTTTCTTCTCGATCGATCCGCAGCGCAGCATGACGGCGCCGTAAAACGAGTTGTATACCGTGTCGACCTCCTGGATCCAGAACGCCCCCGTGTTGTCGCGGGCCATCGGGCAGAAGGTGAGGTAGAAGTCACCATCCGAATGTCCGATCCTGTCCTGGAGCTCTATCACCGGCTTCGAGAGGTGGTAGAACGAATTTCTCGCCGCTTCGATATCCTTCGACTTGCCTCCCTCGGCGGAGTACTTGACGATCTTCGATGAGAGATCCATCCAGATGTTGTGCGCCGGACCCCTGAAGAGGGTCATGTCGACGTCGCCCGTCTTCTTCTCAAGTTCCTTGAAGGCAGTAACGGTCTTCGCATGGTCGTCCGCGGCGAGCGCCATCTGCAGGTCGAAGTAGGTATCGTAGACAGGTTCGAGTTCCTTCAGCATGACAGAACCTGAGGTGATGTGACCGTACGGACTCTCCGCTTCCGCTCCCTCGGCTTGAACGCGGCCGGGCTGCGCCTGGTGTCCGCCGTGATCGTGCACCGGCGGCGGCGCGTCCCCTTCCGGATTCATCATCGAGGGTTGCGCCCTGATCTGCAGCTCGCTGTCTATCTTGAAGGCGCCGTTGACTACCACCAGCTCGCCTTCCTCGAGTCCTGACAGAACGACATAACTGTCGCCCGCCCTCGGACCGAGAACGACGTCCCTGCCCTCGAACACCGGCTCGACGCTATCCGGAAGCCGCACGTAGACAACAGCTCTCTTTCCGGTCAGCATCGGCGCGGTCGCCGGGATCAGGAGCGGGTCCCTGCCTTCGTATTCCAGGGGAACGAATATCTCCCCGCTTACGAACATGTCCGGTCTCAGGCTCCCTTCCTCGTTAGAGGCGACGGCCCTTACACCGGCTGTCATCGTTTTCGGGTCTAGGACCGGATCGACGAATACGACTTCCCCGGGAAATGTCTCTCCCGGAAGCGCCGTGGATGTGAATTTGACTTTCTGCCCGGGACTTATCAACGGCAGATCGCTCTGGAACGCCCTGAGCGTCACCCAGACCTTCGACAGGTCGGCAATCCTCATCAGGGTGCTGCCCGTCTTGACGTACTGCCCCTCCTTGACGGCCAGGTCGACGACGACTCCCGACGAAGGAGCGTATGTCACGATCTGTCTGCTGACCCTGCCGTCCTTCTCGACGGCCGAAATCTGCGCAGACGTTAGGCCGTACTGCCGGAGCTTCTCTCGCGCGGCATTCAGGGTAGAACGCGCCGAACTGTCCCCTTCGGGAGCAGCGTTATATGAACGTTTTGCCTGCACCAGCTCCTCCTGGGCGCTGACCAGGCTCGGAGAATAGATCTCGGCAAGTGGATCGCCGCGACGTACCACCGCCCCCGTGAAGTTGACGAGGAGCTTTTCGATGCGTCCCGGCACCCAGGCGGTGATCTCCGACATACGCGTTTCGTCGAAGGCCACGCTGCCGACTGTGCGGAGCACAGCTTCGGCCGGCCTGCGCTCGGCGGGCCGTGTCTCGATCTCGGCGAGCTTTATCGCCGACTCGCTCATCGCAAGCTGCCTGTCCCCGAGATCCTCACCCGCTCCCTGATCGACGGGGATCAGGTCCATGAAACAGATCGGGCACTTGCCCGCTTCAGGGAGCCTGATCTGAGGATGCATCGAGCAGGTCCAGAACTCCGCCGCAGCCTGCCGCGCGGCATCGCCGTCCGCGGGAGGGCTGTCGCCTCCCCCGCGGATCAGGAAACCTGCGATGAACGCCACTGCGACCAGTGCAGCGATAGTGATGGTGCGTGTACGTCCAGACATTCTCTTATTCCTTTTCTCAGTGTCCATGGTCGTGGTCATGATCGTGGTCATGGCCATCATGATCATGATCGTGACCCTCATGATCCTCGTGACCCTTTTCCACGTCCTTCTTCTCGCCCTTTTCCTCCGCCTCTTTCATCGCCTTGAGGTACTTGTCAGGTTCGGCGTTGAACTTCTCGATGCAGCTCTCGCAGCAGAAATAGATCCCTCTGCCCTTGTAGTAGGTGAAGAACTTCTTGTCGACAGGATTTCCCATAACGGGGCATGTCGTCTGCACGTTCTCGAACATGACCTTGTCCTTCGCCGCCACCTCAAAATACTTCTCGGGATCCTTGAGGAACGAGCCCTCGCATCCGGGGCAGCAGAAATATATCCTCTGTCCCTGGTAATCGATAAAAGACATCGAGGTGATCTTCCCGCCCATAACCGGGCAGGTCGTCTGGGCGTTGAACCCCTCGGGGAGCTCGGCCTTTTTTTCCGTCTTTTTTTCCTCCTCGGCACCAAGTGCGGGAACCGCTATCACAAAGGCTATTACGAACAAGAAAAGAACAGTAATAATCGACTTCATATCGTCCTCCTTCAATTGACCTGCCGGAATGCCCTTCCGGCCAGCATCTCGAGTTCGGCTGCCCTGATCTCCCGTTTGACCAGCGCCTCCTCCATCTCCAGTCGCAGATCGAGGAGAAGCCGCTGCGCATCGAGCACATGCAGGAAATCGGCGTCGCCTCCTTCATACTCTATCAGTGTCACGGCGAGCGATTCCTCGGCCTTCGGGATCAACGTGCCCGCGAAGAGCTCCGTCTTCGAGGCCGCATCCCTGTACTCGAACAGAAGTCTTTCCGCACGGGCCCGGAGATCATCCACCGTATCCTTCCTGTCATACCTGTTCATCTCGATCCTGGCCCTGGCCTCTTCCTTCAGCGCACTGTTCCTGCCGAACCATATCGGAAGCTTCACGCTGAGGCTGACCATCCAGGGATCCTTGCCGCTGTCCGGCATGTCGGGATCCAGCGCAGGACCGGTATCTATGTAATCCAGTCCGAGAGAAAAGTCGGGCCACGAAGACTTGCCGGCGAGCCTGAGCGCATTCTCCTCCCGCATGATCATATGGTCGATCGCCAGTATCGACGGGTTATTGCTCAAAACAGCGGTCATCACCGTGTCGGGCTCGATCACCGCCGGTTCGGGCATGGCGCCGGGAAACGGGATCTCGATCCCCTCCGGTGCTCCGAGCGCATTTATCATATCTTCCGTAACGGATGCTTTCGAATCTTCGAGGGCACGCAGCGCATCGCTGAGCCGTGCGATCTCGATCTCTATTCTCACAAGGTCGCTCCGTCCGCTCTGCCCCGTCTCGAATCTTGTCCTGCTGATCGATTCCCAGCCGCTGAGGAGCTCGAGCGTCGACCTCGCGACCTCGATACGCCTGCCGAGGAGATAGTACTCGCTGTATGCCTTCCTGACCTGGTAGGCGAGTTTGAGTTTCTCCGCCTGGAAGCGGCGGTAGGCGGCCCAGGCTTCCTGTTCGGCCACCGACTCGCGCGCGCCGAGCGTTCCGAACCAGGGAAATGACTGCCTCAGGCTGAACTTCTGCCTCTGCGGGCCGACCCTCGTCTCGACACTCTCGACGTAATACATATATGAGAACACAGGCTCGGGAAGGCTGGAGACCGAAGGAACACGCTCGAGCCTGCTCGTCCAGCCGTGATATGCAGCCCTGAGGCCGGGGTTTTTCTGCGCGGCGTAAGCGAGGTAATCCTCGAGCGTAGGATCGCTGCCGAGGACCGGCTCTCTGGCGAATTCCTTCCCTATCCCAGCTGCGAGTTCCTTCTGCTCATCGGACCCGCCGGCGGCAAGGACCGCCGAGGAGATCATCAGGAATGCGATGGACAGAATGATCCACAGTGCCGCAGCAGATACAGCAACTGTCACCGGGTGGCGCCCGCTGGCGCCCGGCGCATTTATGGACGTATAACGGGTCATCTCAGGAGGTTTCTTCACCCAGTATGCACGATTCGGCAAAGTCCGAGAGCTTTCTCGACCGGAAGAATTCGAAGACCTCGAGGTTGACCGATCTGATCAGCGAACCCATGATGCAATTGTTCTCCTTACAGCACGGATGGTCCATCATGCAGTCAGCGGTCTCGAACCTGCCTTCAATCGCTTCGTAGATGTCGAGCAGCGTGATCTCGCTGGCAGGCCTCGCTATCTTGAATCCTCCGCCCGGTCCCCTGGTGGAAGAGGCCAGCCCGGCACGGACGAGCCTGCGCATGACCTTCGCCAGATGCGCCTCGGAGCCGCAGATCATCTTTGAAATCTCTCCGGCCGTATGAAACCTGTTCGAACTGCCCGCAAGGACGGCAAGGGCGTGATACCCCATCGAGGCCGCCTCCGAGAGCTTGAGTATGCCTTTCATTCGAGCCTCCCTGTATACATAATTGGAATAATCGTACCGTTATTCCATAATATAGGCCAGAGGGTATTCCCTGTCAAGTTCCCTTCAGGACAAACCAGCCTGTACTATGTGAAATTCCCCAACTGCATGCGGGAATCTGAGGAATAAGACCTAATAACCGACATCCGCTGCCGGCTGCCTGAGCATGAGTGGTGAGTCCAACTCCCTATACGGCAGGGAGGTATCCTGTCATCCAGATATGCTCGGAGCCACTGGCACAATGCTTCCTTCTCCCTTGGCGGGGGAACACACTCTTTTCTAAACACCAGATACCGACATTCCAGCCGAGCAAGAGGGAACGCATGAAAAACTCGCTACTGATCGCACTCCTTTTTGTAGTTTTTATTCCGACAATTTCCGAATCGAGGACCTGGCACGTCGAGCCCGACGGCACCGGCCAGGCTCCAAATATCCAGGCAGGAATAGATTCAGCCACAGCGGGGGATACCGTTCTCGTCGCTATTGGGTGCTATGAAGGAGAGGGGAACGTCAGCATCGACTTCAGGGGGAAATCTATAGTGGTAAGAGCGCCGCGGGAGGAAGGGCAAGGCTGGGCATCGATAGGTTGGAACTGTGATCTTCTTTCCCGGCTTGGCTTTGATTGCCACAATATGGATGTAACGAAATTGGAAGAGTTATGCCATGACTACCAGATTCTCAAAGAAGCTGAACTTCGCGCTGATGCTGATACACATGTGGGCAGCGAGCAGATTGTCGGGTTTCACTTTCACAGCGCGGAAGATAACGTAGCCGTGCTGGAAGGATTCTTTGGTTGCTATAGCATTAGAATCGAAGATTCGTCTCCAAGAATAAGT